>JBNGED010000248.1:0-4312 GCA_049975605.1 Sediminispirochaetaceae bacterium
GAGCGCTGCATGAATTTTTTCAGAACGGGATCGAAGAGCCGCGGACGGCTGAGGACGAAGCGGATGAAGCCCGGATTCAATGGGGCGATATTCTTCAGGAAGGCGACAACCGGCGGGGTGAGCCGGGCGGGAAAAGGATTCCGCTCGATCGCGGCCACAGCCCGTGCGACAGCGCCGGCGGCGGTAGATGAAGGCGGCATGGAGGCGTGTCCGGCCTGTCCGGCGGCGGTGATCTCGATATCCACCTGCCCCTTCTCGCTGGTGCCGATGAAGGCGACGTTACGGTCCACCATGGGAAAAAGTTCCGGCGTGACGATGGTCATTCCCTCGTCGAACACCGTGTCCAGATGCACCCCCCGGGATCGAAGATGTGCAACGATGTTTCTGGCCCCCTGGCTCCCGCCGATCTCCTCATCGTGTCCGGAGCCGAAATAGATCGTCCGGGCGGGGATCCATCCTGCAATCAGCGCCTCTTCGGCGGCCTGCAAGATAGTAATGAGGGGGCCTTTGTTGTCCAGGGTCCCCCGGCCCCAGAGCTTCTCTTCAGCGACGGTCCCGCTGAAGGGCGGGTACTTCCACTCATCTTCGTCGCCTTCCGGTACCACGTCGTAGTGGGCCAGGAGGAGGACCGGCTTCAGCGATGTGTTTGAGCCGGGAAGCCGGAGGAGGAGGCTGTAGTCGGCGATCCGCTGTACCTCCGCCGTATTGAAGAGGACCGGGAAGGCCTGCGGAAGAAAGGCCAGGAAATCCTCGTAATGCGTGTAATCTATCCGCGACCGGTCGAGATGTGAAACTGTCGGTATGGCTACCGCTCTGCCGAGTTTTTCTACTATGTCCATCCGTATCTTCTCTTTTTTTGCATCATGCTATGTGATATGGCGTGGGTGGTCAAGAGAAAAAGGACGTGCCGGCTGGATTCAGGCGGATGAATGGCATACAGTATTAATCAAGGAGCGGGCATGAATGGAAGAATGTTCGGAATACTGGGACTGCTTATCATGTGCGGCGCGGTTGTTCCGTTGATGGGACAGGATATGTCTTCTGCCGATGTAGATGCGGTTACTGCAGCCCTGCTGCGCGGTTACAGCGAATCGGCGGTAGAGTGGCTGCTGGATCAGAAGGTCCCGAACGGGACGGTCACGGAACCGGTCCCCTGGCGGCGCAATCTGGTGATCAGCTACACGATCCCGCAGGATGATCCTGCGTATCCCTACCTGATGGGGAGGGCATACGTGTACGATTCAGCCCTGGCGGCGATCGCCTTCGCCATGACGGACAGGGAACGCGAGGCCGAGGATGTACTGCTGGCTTTGAGCAGGCAGCTTCGTCCCGACGGAAGCGTCTGGTTCGGTGTGAACGTCCACAATGAGTGGCCCTCCGAGGAGGGACATAACGGAGCGACGGTCCGCAGCGGGGCCTCCGCCTGGGCAGGCTATGCGGCGACATTCTATCTGCGGAAAAAAGCGCTCGGGAGGCCGGACTTCCACCGGGAGGACCGGGTCGGGCGGCGGATTCTTTTCTTCGCCGAGAAGGTCGCCCGCCATCTGCTGAGTCTGCAGGTGAACGATGCCGGGGACCCGCTCTACGGCCTGGTGACCGGGGGCATGGGGAGTTACGAGCTGAAGGCCGGTAAAGACGGGACGGTCGCTTCAGTGTACAGCGATGAGGAACTCGGCTGGGCCAGCACAGAGCACAATATCGACGCCTATTTTCTCTTCCGTGATCTCGGAATTCTCACGGGGGATGAAAAATATACCCGGGCGGCGGATCTGATCGCCCGGGGGCTGATAACTCTCTGGGATGATGAACGCCGGCAGCTGATCCAGGGGATAAAAGAGGACGGGAGGCGGGATACGGTGCTGCCGCTGGACACCTCCTCCTGGGGGTCGATCATGCTGCGGGCGGCCGGATATACGGAGCAGGCCGACGCGACCTTGACGGCCGGCGCGGACCGGTTCCGTCTCGGCGGCAGCTGGCATTATCGTCCCTATGCCGAAGATGCGGTATACTTGGACGGAGAGGTTTCACGGGCTTATTTCGGCGATCCCGGGATCACCTGGAACCAGCTGGAGATCGCCTGGCCGGAGGGGTCCCTGGGTATGGCTGTAGCGATGGTAAAGGGCGCACGCCGGGATGAGGCGGTGAAGATCATCGAAGCGGCCCGGGACTACGCCGCGGACGGGGCCCTCCGGTATGCTTCCCTGGAGGTTCCCCACCAGTTCAGCACCTACCCCTCGGTAGCCTCGACAGCCTGGCTGGTGATCGCTGTCGAGAACCTTCTCGATCAGGAAGACAGTTCACTCTTCTGGAGCTACCCGTGATGCCGGTCCGGAATATCACGTTGAGGTTGGGCCGGTCTTTGCCCCGGAACCGGACCGGGGGTCCGTTGAAGTTTATGGTGCTGGCTGCCGTCCTGCTGGCCGGATTGTTTCCATGGGCAGGCGGGAGGATTTCACTGGATGTGCTCGGTGCACAGGAAACGGCTGGCACCCAGTTCAGACTGGGACTGCTGGCGCCTCTATCGAGTGCAGAAGGGGAGGGCCGGGAAGAAGCGGCGGCAATCGCCGGCTTCGCCCTGCGCAGGATACCGGAGATACAGGGAATTCCCTACACTGTCATCGATGCTCCGGATGAACTGCTCGAATATCCCCTGGTAATTGCCGCGGAAGCCCCTTCCAACCGGGACCTCGATCCTGAATGGCGGGAAGCCCTGTACAGATACGTGGAAGAGGGGGGGATTCTGTTCCTGCCGGGAAGGTCGGGGTCGGAGCTCTTCCCCCTGCTGGGAGTACGCAGCATCAGTTCCAACAAGATCCGAAGCAGAGTCGAGTTTACCGGCAGGGATCCGGCATTCGCCTATATCGATCATCCGAATGAACGGCGCATCTCGATTGGGAATGGAGAAAAGGAGGTATACCGGGAGTTCATCTGGTCTCACGGTGCCGAAGCGGACACCATGGGGGAGGTCCTCGCCCGTTTCGACGACGGCAGCGCGGCGATGGTCCGCAGCTACTACGGCCGGGGCATCGCCTACTACTTCGGACTGAGCTTCGCCGAGTCGGTGCTCCTGCCCCAGACAGGCGGAGACTACGAGGCCCAGCGCCGCTTCGTGAACACCTTCGAGCCGTCGGCCGATGTGATCATGCTGCTGGTGAAGTCGCTGTACGAGGAGTTCGTTCCCCGGGCGGTATATGTGAGTCCGATTCCCGAGGCCCGCCCTACTGCTCTTCTACTTTCCCACGACGTGGATGCCCAGACATCCTTCCTGGATTCCCTGAAATTCGCCGCCCTGGCGGAGGAATTCGGCGCGCACAGTACTTTTTTCATCAATACGAAATACTACAAGAACTGGATGGACATAGCTTACTACACGGTGCCGGAAAAACTTCAGGCGGTGCGGAGGATCTCACAGAGGGGGCATGAGCTGGGTTCCCACACAGTGGCCCATGCCCTCGAGTTCGATGAGGCGCCGCCGGGCAGTCCGCGGGTCAGCTTCGATACCTACCGGCCGCAGGAGCGAATCACCATCAACGGTGAAGTGCGGGTCAGCAAGGAGCTTCTCGACCGGGACGTCCGGGGACAGAATACCGTCTCCTTCCGGGCCGGGTATCTCGCCTTTCCGCCGGAGCTGATCTCGATTCTGGAGGCGGCCGGATACAAGTATGACTCCTCCTTTTCGGCCAATGATGTGCTGACCACCTTTCCCTACTTCGCTCTGCCGCAGCGCCAGCCGGGTGAGATAGAGTCTTCGATTGTCGAGATACCCGTCACCTTCGACGAGGCTGTCGGTTATCTTACAAGCGGCAATCGGGCTGTTGCCGTCAAACAGTGGAAAGAGGTCGTCACCGCGCATGCCGCCAATGAGACCATCAGCGTCCTCCTGGTGCATCCCTCCGATACCAGGGACCGGACCTACAAGCTGGACGCCCAGCGCGAGCTGATGGAGCACGCCCGCGGTCTGGATGCCTGGATGGGCGGAATCGGTGAATTCGGAGATTTCTGGAGGGCCCGGCACGAGTTACGTATCACCGATGTGCGGCTGCGCGGAAGGTCCCTGGAGATACAGCTCTCACAGGCTGCTGAGGAGATACACCGGTGGGCGGGACTCGTTCTTCCCGGAGCGGAGCGGTATGAAGAGGTGCGCGTGATGGACGCCTCAGGAGCGGAGATCACGTACCGCGAGCGAACGGAAAGCGGGAAGCTTTTTCTGGACCTTCAGAGATGAGCGCTGGATTCTTCGGGCCGCATGTGTAAGAGTTCCGTTTAATCCACGCTCCTCCCTTGTCTATTTCGCCTTCTTTGTGTAAATTCC
>JBNGED010000249.1:0-4292 GCA_049975605.1 Sediminispirochaetaceae bacterium
TGTCCCGCGGAGGATCGGCGGTGATCTCAACCTGCTCCTTCCTGACAGGATGTACGAAGGAGATGCTTCTGGCATGGAGATGTATGCCCCCGTCGGGGTTGGACCGCCCGGCCCCGTACTTCAGATCGCCCTTGATGTGACAGTCCAGAGCCTCCAGCTGGGCCCTGATCTGATGGTGTCTGCCGGTGAGCAGCTCGATTTCGAGCAGGTAGTAGCTGTCCGAGGCGGCAATCACCCGGTATGTGAGGCGGGCGGGTTTGGCGCCCCTGGCGGCGGCCTTTTCCGGAGGAACGACGAAGGATTTGTTCAGTTTCCTGTCTTTCCACAGGTAATGTTCGAGGGTTCCTTCTTCTGCTGGAGGCATGCGGTCGACAACCGCCCAGTAGATCTTTCGTATATCCCGCCCCTTCAGAATCTTTCCCATCCGTGACAGTGCCTTGTCGGTCTTGGCAAGGATCACGATGCCGCTGGTGGGCCGGTCGAGCCGGTGGGGCAGCCCCAGGAAAACATTCCCCGGCTTTTTGTCCCGAAGGCGGATGTACTCCCTGACCGTCTCCAGCAGGGGCGTATCCCCGGAGGCGTCTCCCTGGACCGGTTCGCCGCAGCGTTTGTTCACCACGATCAGGTGATTGTCTTCGTAGAGGATCCTGTCGGCATTCACTTCTTTGCACGGACCCTCTTGATCTTGCGGGTCTCCTTGGTAGTAAGCCGCACGCCGTTGGCCCGGACGTTCTTCACCAGGTAGTCCTTCACCATGAACCGCTCTTCGAACACCTTCATGCGGGGCTTCTTCTTGTAGGTGAAAACGAACTCCTCGTCCTCACGGATGGTGAAGTCGAGGATCTTCGCGCCCTCCGGCACTATCTCGTAGGTCTTCCCGATGATGTACTGTTCTATGGTGCACCGTTTGATGTAGTAGGCAGTGTTTTCCTGGGTCTTGTAAAGAATGGTGAAAACATATTTGGCGAGTTCTTCCTTGTCCGCAAGGCTGCAGAACAGCATACCCTTGTCGACGAAGAGTTTGTCCGGTACATCGATCACCGAGTATATACCGCTCCTGCGGATTACCAGGACCCGGTCGTAGTGATTCACATCAAAGATCTTCTTGCCGCTCTTCAGTTCGTAGCCGAGGTAGCCGCTTCCGTCGTCGTAGCGGAGCTCGAGGTTCCGCTGAGCCGCCTCACGGACATCGGTCTTCTCGAAGGAACCGACCTTCGTCTTCCGTTCGAAGCGGCCGGCCATCTCTTCCATTACTGCTTCGAGGAAGCCTACCGCGTAGGCGGTTATGTGCTTGAGGTGCCGGGCGATGTCCTTCAGCCGGCCCTTGATCTCCTCCACCTCCCGCCTGTTACGGTTGATGTCGTACAGTGAAATCCGTCTGATCGGGATCTTGAGCAGCCGCTCGATATCCTCGGTAGTGATCTCCCGCGGAATCTCCTTCCTGAACGGCTCGAAGCCATCGAAGACCGCCTGGATGACATCATCCTGAGTGGTCATCTCTTCGATCCTCTTATAGATACGCTCTTCGATGAAGATCCGCTCAAGGGTGCGGGCATGGAGCCTCTCCCGGAGGTTGGCCCTTTCGTTCTTCAGCTCGGCGGTCAGTATCTCCACCAGATACCCGGCATGGTACTTCACGATCTCGCTGATCGGCATGACCGTAGGTACGTTGTCCCTGATGACCAGAGGGTTCACCGAGACAGCGTACTCGCAGTCGGTAAAGGCGTAGAGAGAATCGATCACGTCCTGTGTATACTCGCCTCTTGCAAGCTTGATCTCGATCTCCACCTGATCGGTGGTAAAATCATTGATACCAGATATCTTGATCTTGTTCTTACGGGCCGCGGCCTCGATTGAACTGATGAGACTTTCGGTGGTCGCTCCGTAGGGCAGCTCCCGGATAACGATCTTCTTGGGATCCTTCGTGTCCAGTCTGGCCCGTACGAGGACCTTCCCCTGTCCGTCCTGGTAGTCCGACACGTCCACCAGCCCGCCGCCTGGAAAGTCGGGATACAGTTCGAAGGACTCACCCTTGAGGACCGACCTCACCGCCTGCAGCACCTCGTGAAAGTTGTGGGGGAGAATCTTGGTGGACATACCCACAGCGATGCCTTCAGCCCCCTGGATCAGTACGATGGGGATCTTGGCGGGAAAAACCAGGGGCTCCCTGTTCCGCCCGTCGTAGGAATCGAGATATTCGGTGATCTCCGGATTGTAGAGCACCTTCCTGGCAAAGGGCTCGAGCCGGCATTCGATGTACCTGGCCGCCGATGCTTCGTCACCGGTGAGTAGGCTGCCGAAGTTCCCCTGCTTGGCGATAAAGAGGTCCTTGTTGGCGAGGGTAATCAGGGCCGAATAGATGGATGCGTCCCCGTGGGGATGGTACTTCATGCAGGAACCGACCACGTTGGCCACCTTGTGAAATTTGCCGTCGTCGACCTCGAAGAGGGTGTGCAGAATCCGGCGCTGGACCGGCTTCAGTCCGTCCTTCAGGTCTGGAATGGCCCGGTCCTTGATGACATAGGAGGCGTATTCGAGAAAATTCTTGTCGTAGATACTTCGCACGTAGGACATATCAGATCAGGTTCTCCATGATGTAGAAGCGGCGTTCGGGGGTGTTTTTCCCCATGTAGAATTCGAGGGTCTCATGTATGTTCTTGAGGGACTTCATATTCACCTCCACCAGGCGGATGTCATCGCCGATGAACTGTCCGAACTCGCTGGGAGATATCTCCCCCAGCCCCTTGAAGCGGGTCACTTCGGGATTCGACAGCTCATCAACGGCCTTCTTCCGCTCCTTCTCGTTGTAGCAATAGATGGTCTGCTTCTTGTTCCGTACCCGGAACAGCGGCGTCTCGAGGATGTAGAGACGGCCGGAGACCACCAGCTCCTCGAAGTAATTGAGAAAAAAAGTCAGCAGGAGATTGCGGATATGGAACCCGTCGTGGTCCGCGTCGGTGGCGATGATCACCTTGGCGTAGCGCAGCCCTTCGATGTCGTTCTCGATCCCCAGGGCCATCATCATGTTGAACAGTTCTTCGTTCTTGTAGATGGCGGTCTTGTTCTTCCCGAAGACATTCTGCGGCTTGCCCCGCAGGCTGAAAACCGCCTGGGTGTAGACGTTCCGGGCGGAGACCATCGATCCTGAGGCGGACTGACCCTCCGTGAGGAAGATCATCGACTCGTCGCCGTGTTTCTCGCCCAGGTGATACTTGCAGTCCTTGAGCTTCGGGATCTTCAGGGCGACCTTCTTGGCCGCTTCCCTGGCCTCCTTCTTGACGGCGTTGAGCTCCTTGCGCAGCTTCTCGTTGTGCTCTATCTTGTTCTCGAGCTTCCTGGCCGCGTCCTTGTTCTTGTGCAGGAAGTCGACCACCGCAGACTTGACCTCGTTCACGATCCAGCTGCGGATCTCGCTGTTGCCCAGCTTGTTCTTGGTTTGGCTCTCGAAGACCGGATTCTGCAGCTTCACGGCTATAGTGCCGGCGATGCCCTCCCGAACATCGACGCCGGAGTAGTTCTTCTTGTAGAACTCATTGGTCCCCTTCAGCAGTCCCTCCCGGAAGGCGCTCAGATGGGTCCCTCCGTCGCTGGTGTACTGTCCGTTCACGAAGGAGAAGTATGTCTCCCCGTAGGTATTGGTATGCGTGAAGGCGTACTCGAGGTGATCGCCCTTGTAGTGCCCGATATCGTAGAGGGTTTCGTTACCGATCTCGTTGGAAAGGAGATCCAGGAGTCCCTTTTGGGAGAAGAATTTCTTGTTGTTGTAGGAGAGGGTGAGTCCGGAGTTCAAACAGGCGTAATTCCAGAGACGCTGTTCGATGAACTCGTGGTTAAACTCGAAGTCGCCGAATATCTCCGGGTCCGGAACGAACTCCACGTAGGTGCCGTCCTTCTCCTTATTTTTATTGACTCCCTGGTGCTTCTTCTTCAGCACCCCCCGGGAAAATACTGCTTCGAAGTACTTGTCCTCCCGGAAGGAGACCACCCGGAAATATTCCGAAAGGGCGTTCACCGCCTTGGTGCCGACACCGTTCAGACCGACGGAGAACTGGAAGACCTCGTCGTTGTACTTGGCCCCGGTGTTGATGACCGATACGCATTCGATCACTTTCCCGAGTGGTATGCCACGGCCGTAGTCCCTGACCTTGACGCGGCTGTCCTTGATCTGGACCACGATACGGTTCCCGTAGCCCATGATGTACTCGTCGATGCTGTTGTCGATGACCTCCTTCAACAGAATGTAGATCCCGTCATCGACGTTCGATCCGTCCCCCAACCGCCCGATGTACATG
>JBNGED010000250.1:0-4292 GCA_049975605.1 Sediminispirochaetaceae bacterium
GGAGAAGATCTCGTCAAGCAGGCAGGAGAGATAGTAAAGCAGACAGAGATGATCAGCGAGACCAACGAATCGATACAGGGCAAGGTAAAGGACCTGGATCAGGAGATAATCGATTCGGAAGAAGCGGTCCGGAACATGCATGAGTACATACAAAGGGTCAACGAACAGATTGAAGATCAGTCGACGGCGGTCAATGAATCATCTGCGTCGGTTGAAGAGATGATAGCTTCTATAAAAAATATCGCCGCGATAGCGGAAGCCAAGGGAACTCAGGCCGAGGAACTGGCCGCGTCGGCACAGGTGAATGAAAACGAAATGCACAAAACCCGCAGCGTGATAGATAAAGTGTCGGATTCGACCTCGGTGGTGCTCGAAATGGTCGAGGTCCTGAACGACATAGTCGACCAGACGAATCTGCTGGCAATGAATGCGGCGATCGAAGCAGCTCATGCAGGCTCGTACGGTCACGGTTTCGCCGTCGTTGCATCTGAGATCAGGAAGCTCGCGGAGAATGCGAGAGCGCAGTCCCAGAAGATGGAGGAGAACCTCAAGCAGGTGGTGAGCAATGTACACTCCATGGCGGAGATGAGCAGCGGTCTCGAAGAGTCGAACCGGAGGATGATACGGGAGATCCATGAGGTTGCCGACGGGATGCGGGAGATGGAGAACGGTACGGAGGAGATGTCCGCCGGAAGCGATCAGATATCGAGCGCTCTGAGCAACCTGGTGGCATCGAGCGGCCAGCTCCAGGAAGTGGCCCGCGGAATGCGTTCCGGTCTGGAAGTTGTAGAGCACTCTGTCGGTTCCCTGAAGGATCTCTCACTGATCAATGCCGAGAGCACGGAAGCCTTCGGAACGACTGTTGCCAATATTAGCCGCGCAACCGGGATTCTCGGCAGACTCGGGGAGCGGAATGAGCGCAATGTCGGGACCCTGAATCATTACGTGTCGCGATTCCCCGTACGGGGGAACATCCTGGCGGAAAATCTTCCGCCGTACAATTTCCTCGAAAACGGAGAACCGGGAGGACTTGCCGTCGATATTGTACGGGCCATGTTCATGAAGATGGGCCGTACCGCCGAGATCGAGTTCATGCGGTGGGAGGATGCTCAGAAGGTCGCCTCCGACAATGCCGATATCATCCTGCTCACCGTTTTCCGTACCGAAGAGAGGGAGCCCCTCTTTCACTGGATCGGCCCCTCCTTTCAGGAGCAGGTGCAGCTGTTCAGTCTCAAGGACAGGTCCATCGGGAGTATACAGAAGATCGAGTCGCGGCACGACCTGATTATCGGGACACAGAAGGGCAATATCGAGACGGATTTTTTCAGCGACAAGGGTTTCCGTGAAGGGGAAAATCTGCTGACATTCGAGGATACCAGTCAGCTTATACAGGGACTCTTCGCCGGGAAGGTCGATGCCGTACCGCTAGGGAAGCTGCAGGTGGTTCATCAGCTCAATTTGATGCAGCGGGACCCGGAGAAGGTCGAGATGATCTTCGACCTGAAGGAGATGGCGACGGACCTCTACATGGCGGTATCGAGTAAGACCGACAGTGCGGTTGTGCAGAAGTACCGCGAGGCATTCCGGCGGCTGAAAGAATCGGGAGAATACAGGGATATCCTGTCTCGCTGGTCCTGATTCGAAGCCGACAGCAAGTCGGCGCACCAGGAGAGGAATTCATGTCGGTAAAAAAATCACGCCTTCTGCCCCAATTTACGCGTCCGCTGATCTTCGGACACAGGGGCTGTTCGAGGATCGCACCCGAGAACACTCTATCAGCCTTCAGGGCGGTTCTGGACAACGGCGTTCCGGGAGTCGAGTTCGATATCCACGAATGCGGATCTGGAGAGCTGGTGGTCATTCATGATTTCAGCCTCAAACGTGTGACCGGCTGCGATGCATCTGTAGAAGAGACCCAATACGATGTAATAAAAGAACTCGATGCAGGTAAGTGGTTCGGTGAAGAATTCTCCGGTGAAAAAATTCCGCTCCTCGATGAGGTCCTCGATCTCCTTGGAACTTCAGTCTACTACGACATCGAAATCAAGAGCAGAAAACATAACTATGGGTCACTCGAGAAGAAACTGGTGGAAACGGTAAGAAGGCGGGGAATCGAGAACAGAGCGGTTATCTCTTCCTTCGACCCCCTTTCGCTGCGGGAGATACGGCGTATCGACCCGGAGCTGCAGACGGCGCACATTTACAGCAATCACCCCGATCTTCCCTGGTCTCTGAGACGGGGGGCGGGACGCTTTATCTGCCGTCCCCTCGCGCTGAAGCCCGACCGGAAAGATGTGAACCGCTGGAACATGCTGTGCCGCAGCCGCATCGGGGGCTATCCGGTGATCCCCTGGACGGTGGATGACCGTGAAGAGGCGGAACGGCTGTTGTCCATCGGCATCGAAGGGATCATCAGCAACGTGCCGGAGACTATGAAGGACATCTGATCCGGACGGATTTTTTTATATATGAGAAAAGTCCCCTGAGGTGTATACTGTAATGCGGGAGCACACAGAAAGACATGGATCAGGAATGGTGGCTCAAAGAGAGAACATTTCATCATTCTCAGTTCAGTGATATAGCGGAACTCGTTAAACTGAAGACGGAGCAGGGGGTTACCATAAGCCTCTGCTTTCCCACCTTGAATGAAGCCGCAACCATCGGCAAGGCTATCAGGACAATCAAGCGGGCTCTGATGGACAAACACCATCTGATAGATGAGATCGGGGTGGTCGACAGCGGATCCGTCGACAGGACGAGGGAGATCGCCCGGCGTTCCGGGGCACAGGTCTATCTGGCCGAAGAGTGTCTGCCTGAGATGGCCACCTACAAGGGTAAGGGGGAGAACCTCTGGAAGAGCCTTTATATCTTCAAGGGTGATATCATTGTCTGGGTCGACGCGGACATCAGGAACATTCATCCCCGCTTCGTGTACGGACTTGTGGGGCCGCTGCTGCACAATCCGGAGATCGGGTATGTAAAATCCTTCTACAAGCGTCCCATCAAGGTCGGGCACAAGATCGTTCCCGGAGGCGGGAGAGTCACCGAACTGATGGTGCGACCTTTTTTGAATCTTGTCTTTCCGGACCTGGCGATCCTCGCCCAGCCTCTGTCGGGAGAATATGCCGGGCGGAGGAGGATCCTCGAACGGGTCCCCTTCTTCGCAGGATACGGCGTGGAGATGGGGCTCCTGATCGACATCGAACAGAGATACGGTATACAGTCGATCGCTCAGGTCGACATGGACCTGAGAATCCACCGCAACCAGAGTATCGAGAGCCTGCGCCGTATGTCCTGTGTGATACTTTCGGTCCTCATTCGGCGGTCAGAACAGCTCGGCAAGATCGCCCTCCTGGAGGGGATGGGCAGCAGTCTGCATATGCTCAAAAAGACGGGAGTCGATTATTACTACGATATGGAGGAGCTGAAGCGGAAGGAACGTCCTCCCATGCTTTCGATCGAACCGTATCAGCAGAAGTACGGTATTCTCGACGACGATGCCGTTCTGGTGCACGAAGAAGGGACGGAGGATAAAACCGGGAAGTGTGTCACCAATTTACTTAATCAGTCGTACATCAAACTCGACATCATATCGCAGACGGTGGAAGGGGCCATCTCGGAAATGCTCGAGATGCTTCGGGAACGCAGAATCATCGAAGATCCTGTAGCTATGCTGGAAGGCCTGATGTCGCGTGAGAAGCGTCTGAGTACGAACGTGGGACACGGTGTCGCCATTCCTCATATCGTGACCAATGAAGTCGATGACACGATCATTGCGGTCGGACGGTCGGTACGTGGTATCGAGTTCAGTTCGCATATTGTAAAGAGGCCGGTCCACCTCATTTTTATCATACTTTCCCATCCTTCCAAACGGAACGAATATCTGCAGACTCTTTCATGTCTGGCGAGACTCCTCAGGAACAGGAAGCTCGTTCAGGATTTCTACAGGGTCACGACACCGACGGGGGCTGTCGCCCTGATGAAAAAATACGAGGCCTTGATACGCTTGCAGAGGGAATTGAAAATCAGACCTTTTATTTGATATCCGCTTGGATACATAAGGCGGCGGGGAGGCTGCCCTCTCCGCCGCCGCTTTTTATCATTGGGATCTAGAACGATTCGAGCTGGGTGGTGTAGTCCGTCTTGATGGAGATGAGTTCACCCTTGAGGGAGAACCCTTCGGTAATATTTTTCCATTCGTATTTCATGATGTCGCCGGGGATCTGTTTGACGATCCACCACTCGTATGAGACTTCGTAGGTCTCGGCATTCTCTTCCGTCTGTTCCTCATC
>JBNGED010000251.1:0-4289 GCA_049975605.1 Sediminispirochaetaceae bacterium
CATCGAGACAGTCGAACTGGAAGAACGCAATGCGGAATTTCTGGAGACGGCGAGTCTATTACTCCGTATTGTCCCGGATACGATGGAGGCTGTTCTCAGGGGACAGGATCACATAAGCCTCGAGAAGCGCACGGGCTTCAACGGTAATCCCGGCGGAGATCCCCGGGGATATTCCGACTGCGTGCTCGCTGTAACAAAGCGTGATCCCTTGGACATGAATAAGCGGGAAGTGCTTTTCTCACTGGGAGTAGAGTTCCCATCCGGCCGGCTCTTTATCGATGAGGAGACCTACACAGCGCCGGAGGATTTCCGGACTGCTCTGGAAAAAAGATTGGAATCGGTGGATCCCCGAACGGCTGCGGAGAAGCGGGTCACGGAGATGAAGGAGCGGCTCCTGGAGATGTCGCGGGACGGGTCTTTTACCGATTTCCTCGAAGAACAGGGCCTCAGGATGGATTCGAAGCCACGGGAGAGCGGCGACTATTTTTCGTTCGATCTCTATGACGGCCAGGGGCGGCGGTACGGTGCTTTTTCGGTATTGAAAAAGGTTGGAGGTATCTACCTGACCGATCCCGATGATGTCCCGGTTGCATCGCTCATGACGGTGCAAACGGCTCCGGAACTGAAGACCCGGACGGGAAAGAGCCGGAACTATGATATCGATGATCTGCCTGATGCAGCCTCATATTCCATGGCCGGCCGGGCAACCGGTTCCACGCTGCTCCTGTGCGGCACTCACGAGAGAAATGCCGATACCATTATCATCGCACGATTGATGGAAGGCGAAGAAGTAAGGCTTCTGAGCGTTCCGAGGGATCTGTACTACCGGTACAGGAAGCTCAACACTCACTATCGGACGTACGGGATCGGGAGACTGCAGACCATACTCGAGGAAATGACAGGTGTTCAGTTCGACGGCTATATCAGCGTCGACATGTACGCCTTCATCGATATTGTAGACCTGCTCGACGGGATAGACATAGTTCTCGATGCTCCTCTGCGGGACCCGACCTACCGGATAAGGGACAGGGGTGAATGGACGACCCTCTCCTATCCGGCGGGACGGCACCATCTATCGGGTGTGGAAGCTCTGCGGGTGGTCAGATCCCGGCATACCTCCGATGATTTCGACCGGAGTTACCGGCAGCAGCTGGTGATTCGGGCCCTGTGGGACAGGCTGAATCAGATGCATGCGGGCAAATTGAAGGAGGTGTACGACATCTTTACCGTTCTTGAGGAGTATGTGGACACCGATCTGAGTTCCTACGAAATGGCCCAGTATTTTCTGCAGTACCGCAATGCCGAAATAGAACCGCGGAAGAGTATCTCCACAGACAACGTCCTGTACACGACCTACAGCAACTTCTACCTCTCAGGGCTGGTACCGGACGATGTGGATGAAGATTTTGACAAAGGAGCCTGGATCCTGCTGCCCCTTGAAGACGACTGGAGTCTCATCCCCCGGTATGTACAGCAGGAGCTCGGGCGGAGAGAATAATGGCGAAAAAATACTGGCTTGAAATATACGGATGTCAGATGAACTTTGCAGAGGGCTACGCCCTCGAGAACGAGCTCAGAAATCACGGATGGGAGCCTGCCGGGTCCGCCGAGGAGGCGGATGCGGCGGTACTCCACACATGTTCGGTCCGGCAGACCGCGGAGAACCGAATCTGGGGAAGGCTCGGGTACTTCAAACACATCAAACAGAGCCGGCCGCAGAAGCTCATCGTGATGGGGTGCATGGCGGAGCGGCTGAAAGAGGATATCCGGAAGAGGGAACCGGCGGTCGACCTGGTGGTGGGGAACTACGGGAAGGAGTATCTCGCCGATATTATTGAACGCACGGCGGGAGGTGCTCCCGCACAAACAGCAGTCGGCAGCGACGGGCGGAGCACTCATGATTCCGCCGACACGATGTCCGCCCCCGCAGACGGCAGAGGGTTCACCTTTCATAGGCTGCACCACCGTGAGAGGGATTTTCATGCCTACCTGCCTATCATGCACGGCTGCAACAACTTCTGCACCTACTGCATCGTCCCCTATGTGAGGGGCCGGGAGGTCTCCCGTCCGCCCGAGGAGATCATTCGTGAGATCCGGCTGCTGGAAGCGGAAGGAGTGAAGGAGATATCCCTGCTCGGGCAGAACGTGAATTCATACTCATACCGGGATTCTGGCCGGGAGCTTGATTTCCCCGACATTCTGGAAATAGTGCTTAAGGAGACACGGGGCATCGAATGGGTCCGCTTCATAACTTCTCATCCGAAGGATGTGCCTCCGAAGCTCATCGACCTGATCGCCTCGGAACCGAAGCTCTGCCGTCACGTGCATCTGCCTGTGCAGCACGGTTCGAGTACAGTATTGAAGCGAATGAACCGAAAATATTCACGTGAGGACTATCTGCAGCTGGTGGGGAAGATGAGATCGGCGATCCCGGATATTTCGCTTACCACCGATATACTGATCGGTTTCCCTGGGGAAACGGAGGCGGACTTTCAGGACACCATTTCCCTCATGAAGGAGGTACGGTTCGATGACGCCTTCATGTATTACTACAACGTGCGCGAGGGTACTCCCGCGGCGGAATTCGAGGGACAATTGTCGAAGCAGACCAAGCTTGATCGTCTCGCCGCGGTGATCGAAAACCAACGGGCGATTACCCACGAGAAGAGACTGGAAAGGGTCGGAACGGTGGAAAGGGCGCTGGCTGAATCGGTCTCCAGGAAGAATGCGCATGAACTTCTCGGCCGTACGGAACGGGACCAGATGGTAGTGTTCCCGGGGGAAGGGAAGCTGATTGGCCGATTTTTCAACGTGCGTCTGGAACAGCTGCAGGGAAATACTTTCAGAGGAACCGTGATCGACTGAGACCGGAGTGATGAAAAGAGAACACCGTAAGAAAGCTGCACATCTCATAAACCGCGATGCAGTGAAATGTTTCGCGGTTATCATTTGTCTTACCGTATCGGGGCTGTTTCTATCCGCGGAGCCTGTGCAGCCTGAGGCTTCCGCTTCGGCCGCATCAGCAGTAGATGAACTGCTCGCACTCCGGGGGGAACCCGATTTTTTTAAGGTCCTCACGGATACATACCGTTCCATGAAGGATCCTGTCGAGGCCCTTGACCTGATGGCGACATTCCTCCCGGTACTTGAAAGAGATACCGAACGTCATACCCTCCTTCTCGATATGGCCCGGCTGGAAGAACAGGTTGGCCGCCTGCAGAAAGCGCAGCTGCACTACCAGTCGGCCGCATTTACCGGTCAGCTGGCGAGGGATTATCGGGCGCTTTTTCACTCCTTGCTCATTCTGATCGAACTCGGAGATTATGAGTATGCCATGGTCCAGGCGCAGCAGATAATCGGAAACAGTGAAGACGGCGCACTCAGCCTGCAGGCAACCGCACAGAAGGCGCGCATCCAGCAGCTCGAGGGAAGACAGATTGAAGCCCTGCAGACCGCGCAGCAGCTGTATAATGAAAGGAAGAGTCTGCCGGCGGATGTGCTCTACAGTTTGTGGATATTATTTCGTTCGGTTCCCGGCGACTCGGATTACAGCTCATCTGCGGATGCGGTCGAGAAAGAACTGTCCGAACGTTTTCCCGATTCACCGGAATACGGTCTGATTACCAGGGAAAACAGTCCTGCGCCTACTGTAGAAAGCGCCCTGGGGCTGAGAAGTGTCGTAACGGCTGACAGCGAAGCAGAAGAGCTGCGGGAAGGAACGGACAGCTCCGAACCGCAGGATAATTCTGATGCCGCAAAGCCGCCGGAGCTCGAAAAGAGTACCGCAATACAGACCGGCTCATTCCGGGATGCCGAGAATGCCCGTTATATGCAGCGCACGCTTGAGGAGGAGGGCTTCACCGCTCTGGTGACCCAGGCTAAGGTAGGTGAGGCGATATACTACAGAGTCCTGGTTCCCATTCCCTTCGGCGAGTCTGAAGAACGGATTATCCTACAGCTGAAAGAGAAGGGCTTCGAAGGGTACCCCATATATTGAATTGAAAGCTGAAACGGACCTGCGAAGAAACGCGGATTGGACAAATCCGATCAATCCCCGAGTGAATCCAGCTCCTCGCCTTCCGGCTGTTCCTCCAGCTGTTCCACCTGTTCATACCGTATGGGCTGTTTTGAGGAAGGCTTGAATCCGTGCACGCCGATTTTCCCCGGAAGCAGAAAAAGTCTCCGGATGATCTCGTTGCTCTTCTTCTCTTCGAAGTAATCGAAGGAGTAGCACAGGCGGTCCGCGGGGATCCCGTGGGAATCGAGGACCTTCAGTTCCAGGATATCAC
>JBNGED010000252.1:0-4289 GCA_049975605.1 Sediminispirochaetaceae bacterium
CGGTATAATCTTGAGTGAGAAACCGGCCGGCTTATGGAGAATCGTCGGTCAAAAAGACCTGCACTCTGGTGGTCCTGCCCGGTTCGACTGAAAAGGGCTGGCCGGCGGGGGCTACGATAGTCGAATTTATACCAGTCGAATAGTCCCAAGGCTCAACAAAGTACCAGCCGGGCCCTTCATACATACCTGCGGTAGTAACCTCAAAAGCCACCGGGGAAGTTACTCCCTCGACATCGAAGGGAACAGTTACCGTAGCACCTGCAGGTCCTTCAAGGTAGAAAATATGGGAGTAATAGACATCGTCAATGCTGCCCTCTTCCTCCTCCATGAGCCCGAAGAACTGTTTTACCTGATCGATGCTGTTGAAGCCGCCCATGTAGAGAAAGTAGTCCTTGTTCGCCGGGACACCGGTCACTGTAAAGTCGGCTTTCCCGCTTTCCTTTAGCACCTCGATGGCGAAGTAGGGGTTGCCGCTGAACTTCGTGGTGCCCCCCAGGGCGACATTGATGAGGATCTCCTCGAGCTTGTCCTCCATCTCACTGGTCGATGCTGGACTGTCGATGGCCACCGTCAGCTGGGTGACATCCTTCAGGGTCTCTTCGAAGCCGGAGTTGATGAGCAGCCCTGCCAGTACTACCGTATCGCCATCAGGCAGGTCCCTGCTTTCCATGGTCACATCCATACTGAATCCCTGCTCGCTCAGTGAGATCGGAGCGTAGCATGATTCCAGTATCATCATGATCACCGCGCCTGCGATGAGCAGCGGCAGAATCTCCCGCCGCCGGCGATTTTTTATCTCCACCGGACTCTTCCGGTCCGTATTTTTCGTTTTCATTTTTCTCTCCTATTCATAGAACTCAACCGTTCCGCCGACGTTGCCGTATTCGAGCACCTTGATCGAACTGCTGCCTTCGAAGGGGGTCATAAAATTCTCATCCAGTATTCCCGAGCGCAGCAGCCCGTCCTCGCCGATGATTGCCTCGTCTCCGGCCGATACATTTCTTCCGATATCGAAGGGATTGGTGAAGCGCACCGTTCCGTCGAAGACCGCCAGATTGATCCCGTCGTAGATGAACGAGGTGCCTCTCACCGCCGCGGTTGACTGGGCGCTGCGCAGTCTGAAGTTATGCCTGAGCCCTTCGGTCCGCCTCACATCGGCCTGGATTCTTCCTACCCTGAGGTTGATGTCGGTCGATATCAGCCCTTCCTGCTCTACCAGTTCATCGATACTCATTCTGGTCAGGGCGTCGACGCGGAGTACCGCCTCTTCGATCTCGATACTCGCCCTGGAGTTGAATCCCGTGGAGATCTGTGCTCCCGTGGGTACCCGGTCGCCGACGGCGGCGTTCTGCCAGCCTTGACCCGGAAGGCGGTATTCAACCTTGCCCGTGACCGCTGTAAAGACTCCCTCCGCCGCGAACAGCATGGAGGAGAACAGCATCATGGTCCCCAGGATGATACATATAGTTCGTACTCGCATATCTTACTCCTTCTCTATAATCGAATTAGAATCGCGCGGACAATACGAAGCGAAGCATGAAGTCCGCATCCGCATCCTCGACCCACGCTGATCCCGGGACGAAAAGCGCTCCAGTCAATCCCGCCGAGAGATCGGATACGATGTCCCATGTGAAGCCGGCATCATACTCGGTGCCGACGAACCAGGAATCGGAAGCGCCGTTGAGGTCCATCCAGTCGGCGTTCCACTCGTAGATGCGGAAGTATGCCCGTCCGCCCACGGACGGCCGCAGCCTCCTCATGACCGGAGATGTTCCCTTCATGAATGGACGAAGTGAGTATGAAAGGCCCGCATACATGAGGGAATCGAGGGTCGGATCTACCACCAGACCCAGGGTCGGCTTGTTCAGGGGTCTGAACTTGCTCAAACCGAAGGGCATGTCGAATCCGATATCGATGTCCTCCACCGGCGCGTCGGGTGTAGCTATCAAGCCGTAGAAGGCGATCTTGGAGTCGAGCCAGTCCTTCCGCAGGTAACGCGAGGTGAAGCCGGTGAGGAGCGACAGTTTTTTCGTATCCTCCACCGAACTGATCTGGGAGGTCCCCACTACGAGAAAACCATCGTGATACAGGTACCGGCCGAGCTTGTATGACATTAGAGTTCCCCAGTACTGGCTGTCGATGGTCTCTTCGCCGCCTTCAGGGTCGCGCAGGTCGAATTGGGCGAGACCGAAGAGCACCCAGTTCTGCAGCCTTTTTCCAACATCGATGAAGCTGACCTGTCCCTGCGTGAAGAACCGCTTCGGACCGAAGGTGTTGTTCTCCTCATCCGCCTGCTCGCTCAGGTCCACCGCGGACAGGCGTATATCGCTCGCCGGGTTCAGCAGCAGGCCGGTGTAGGCCGCATCCATCTTGAAGTGCACCCGGGGAAAAAGGAGATCCAGGCTGGCCCCGTCGGCGGTATGCATCAGGATGTAGCCCGTCGGATCGGAGAAGCCGAAGCGTCCGATGGATGTCTGCACCACCGAAGAGCTCCCGAGTACGGCCGGGAAGCTGCCCCTGAAGCTCAGTTCGTCGATGTCCAGAAGGTAGGCGCGGTCTTCGGTGAAAAGATAACTCGCCTGGGCCCGAAAGCCGAGGGTTGACAGGTCCCGCTTCATCTCTCCGTCGATCCAGAGCGACAACCTGTCCTCCTGGGTGGCTTCACCGTCATCGGCGAACAGATAGCCGGTGGTATTGGTCAGCTCGCCGCCCCAGTCCCAGTCAAATGCCGAAGCGGAAGCAGCAGCCCCGAACAGGAGGCAGACGGCAGCGATTGAAATAATACTGAGCCGTTTCATACCTCACCTCCGGGATTTCTTTCTTGTGAAACAGTAAGGAAGCGCTCGAGGATCCGTACGGCCCGTACGCCCGAAAGAGGGGCATTCGGATAGGTACTGCCCTGCACCGCTTCGATGAAGGCCAGTTCCCGCACCGCGTATCTTGGGCCGGGAAAGAAACGGTACATCAGACCGCCCGAACGGCCGTACACCTTCATGATAAGGAATGAATACTCGCCGAGTGTCAGTGCCGCGTCAGCGTCTTTATCGGAAAAAGCAGGCTGAGTATCCGCCATCACTTCAGCCGCCTGTGCAAAATCCGCATCATCCCCGATTTCCCCCTGTGCTGCCAGGAGCAGGTAGGAAGCCGCGCCGAAGGACAGCAGGTCCTGATTAAGTACGGCGTCCATCGAAGCCGCGGACTGCGCACAGAGAACAGCGGGGGCTGTCACTGCGGCCAACAGACCGAGAATACAAATCACCATTATCTTGTGTTTCATACTAGAATTATACTCCAGAAAACCGGGGATATCAAAAAAAAGTTAGTTCGACAGTCAGGAATATGTGACCATGAAATGCCAGCAGGAACCGGCAGGGACAACCCTGTTGATATTCTTCACTGCAGTGCTATTATGAGCGGGTAGGCGGCGGGAAAGCATCGCAGCTGATGAAGCGGTAAACCGGACAGTTGGAGTATCCTCCTGTGAATCGGGATGCAGCTCGATACAGTAAAAAGAGCTGTCCGACCCTTTCCCTCAAGGTCTTTATACTCCATCTACAGCTGTCCGATCTCGGTGAGTTCGTAGAGTCGGCTTGTAAGATTGAGGCGGTATGTGTAAAACCAGACGGTATCGTCCGCCATGACGTATAACATCACGAAGGTACTGCGGGCGCCTGTGTCGAAGATACCTCTGGCGTGACCGACGTCGATCTGCCAGACTCCATCGAACTGGTCACTGCTGTAATTGTGGGTGTGGCCGCAGAGGTATGCTTCAACACCCTCCGTTGACAGTGTGTTCCAGAAGAGGTCCCTGTTCTCCTCATAAATATTCAGAGAATCATTCTCATGCCGGAGTCTGCCGCTTTCCTCATCGGGCAGCGGATAGGCGGGTTCGTGGCCGATAACGATGGTGACGGGCTGGGTGCTGGCCTGCAGGTCGTTCTCGAGCCAGGTGCGGAGTTCGCTGACAACATCGCCGTCGCTTCCCGCGTCGCTTCCAGCGTCCATGCCGCCGTCGTAATATTCGTTCAGAATTACGAAGTGGGCGTTTTCGTAATCGAAGCTGTATGTGGTCTCGATGGTGCCCTCAGGGCCGGTATTCACAATCCCCGGAAGAGAGGCGCCGCCGGTATTGAAGGAACGCAGCCAGGTCATGTCCGAGGGTGTCTCCGACTCGTGGTTCCCCACCACCGGATACCAGATGTAGTCTGCTCCCAGGCAGGAGACTATCGTGTTGTACACCTGCCCGGGCGGGTCGATATCTCCTGGCGAGATCATGAAGTCTCCTGGAC
>JBNGED010000253.1:0-4272 GCA_049975605.1 Sediminispirochaetaceae bacterium
CTGCGTCGTCTGTCCTCCAAAGTCGAGAATCAGTATCCTGTCCATTTCCCCCCCCCTACCTCGATGCGGCCTTCAATTCGGAACACACCTCCCGATACCGGGCAGTTATCATGCGGGTCTTCTCCGCCGTCCGTCCCCGGTAGAGAGCCGGATTCCCGAAAAAGTCGGCTGCATCGAGACCGGTCGCCCCGCGCAGCTGTGACTCCACCGCCTTCCACACCGCGGGATCCTCCCGCAGCTTCTCCAACAGGGATATTCCGGTCCGCTCGCACTCCAGGGTCATGGTCCGGACCTTCTCGTGGGCCTCCGGCTCCCCCGCCTGGGAGAGCAGGATGTAGGCTGCTTCGGATAGAATGAAGTCGCCGTTGCCGGTGAGGTTCCGGGCCAGGTTCTCCCGCTCGATGTGCAGGCTCTGAACCACCTGCAGCATCCGCCGGACCGCCGCGGCGAAGCCCGCGAGGTAGTCGGCAATGAAGCGCGAACTGGCCGAGTTGGTCAGGTCCCGCTGATGTTCTGAAATCTGGTCCATGTAAAAACTGACCACCCGGGGAGAAAATGCCTTCCACAGGCTCTTTACATGTTCGCTGTTCCAGGGGTTCCGCTTGTGCGGCATGGTAGAGGAGCCCACCTGGGAGGAGCTGAAAAACTCCCGCAGTTCGCCGATCTCGGTCCGCTGAAGGTGCCGAAGATCGTCGGCGAGGTTGGCGACGATTCCGAAGGCGGTATTGTATTCCAGCAGCAGCTGCAGGAGATACTCCGGCTCGATGATCTGGTTGGAATATTCGGAAGGCTGGATACCGAGGTCCCCGAGGACCTCCTCTTCGAACTGCATGGGATCTTCCACGATCAGTTCCATGGCATTGTAGCCGCCCACGGCGCCGGAAAGCTTTCCCCGCAGCTGACCCGCCAGGTCGTATATCCGACGGACCGACTTGCCCAGACGGGCGACGTACTCGCTGAGGGCGAAGCCCACCGTGATGTCCGTGGGTCCGGCCGACCTGGGGGGTCTCCGCCTCAGCTTCGGCCAGATCGATGAGGGTCTCCTCCAGCTGCAGCAGGAGCGGCACCAGCACCCGCCGGCTCACATCCCGGTAGCGGAGGGATGCCGATGTGTCGAGAATGTCCACGCTGGTCGCCCCCAGGTGCACATAGGGACTCATTTCTTCAGGCAGCTTCCGCTTCATGACGTTGACGAGGGCCCTGATATTGTGATGGGTCTTCTCCTCTTCCTCGTAGACCTCCTGCGGTTCGATCCCGTCGACTGCATCGCCGATGGCGGCGAGGTTCTCCGGGGTCCCGATTTTTTCCCGTCTGAGATGGGCCGCCAGAAGCGCTCCCTCCACCCGGAGACAGTACTTCACCGCTCCGTCTTCACTGATATACTCTTCGAGCTCTTCGAACAATTCGACGTTGGACAGATAGTACCGGTGGTCCAGCGGTGAAATGTTCCTGAAAATTGATCTGTACGTATTCTTCGCCATAATGAGATACTGTACAGTTTGTGTTAAAATGTCAAATAAGTATTGGCCTATCGGGGGAAAAATACGTAGTATTGGTCTATGAAAACAGGACCAACTCGACTGCGGCTGCTGCTGCTTCTGGCGACCGTCATCATCGCGGAACTGCTGGTCTACATATACCGGCCGTTCTGGTCACCTGACCTCAAGAGCACGGGGGACCTGCTGTTCCTCTCCTTCATTATCCTCCACGGGATGTGGTTCTACGCTCTCCTGCGTCACAGGGGGGAGGCTCTGGCCTTCGATATCTACCGGCTCCCGGAGGTTATCTTCATCTTCGGCGCCTCGCTCTTCCTCTTCTCATACATCTTCGCCACCAACGCGAATCTCACCTATGCCCAGCTCTTCGCTGAGACCAGCGGTAATCTGAGCCTGGCCCCCAATTCGCGGATCCAGCGGCTCACCTCCATGATACGTTACCTGCCTCTCCTGGCCTTCGACCTCGGAGTGTATCTCTTCTACCGGCTGCACAGGCCGGAGCGCTTCACCCGCTACACCGGCCTTCAGGGCCTCGCCCGCTGGTCTCTCCTGCTGGCGGTCCTGTCGGGGGTGCTCTATTCCTTCGCCCTGCCCTCCTTTCTCTCCACCGAGGGATTCGGATGGCTGGCGTTCGTGGCCCTCGTACCCCTCTGGAGCATCCTCACCCGGCATAGACTGCCCTGGGGGATCTTCTACGGCCTGAGCTTCGCCCTGGTGCAGACCATGCTCTCCAACTACTGGCTCGGCACCTTCAGCCTGATCACCCTGCAGCTGGTCACCATTTTTCTCTTCAGCGAATTCCTGCTCTACTTCGCCGTTGTGCTCCCCTTCGCCCGGCGGATGAAATACCCCCACATCCTGTTTTTCCCCGTGACCTGGGTGCTGTTCGACTTCATCCGGACCCAGGGCTTCCTCGGGTATCCCTGGGGCATGCTCGGCAGCAGTCAGTACCTCTACCCTCCCCTGATCCAGATCGCCGACATCGGCGGAGTCTATATCGTCACCCTCTTCGTCATGCTGACCAGCGGACTTCTGCTGGAGATCGGTCGACGATGGGCGGGAAAATCGCCGGGATTGCGACATCCTGAAGGCTTCCGACATCCCGAAGGCTTCCGGCCGCCCGCCGGCATCCGCAGGCCCCTGGCGGCGCTCCTGATTATCTGGACGGCGGTCCTGACATACGGACTCTTCAGTCTCGCGAGCTGGGACCGGAAGACCGAAGACTCCCGTGTACGGATCGCCCTCATCCAGCAGAACACCGATCCCCGCAAGCACGAATACCGGGATACCTTCAACATCCTGAAAAAACTGACCGACACGGTACTGCCCGCCGAACCTGATCTGATTGCCTGGTCCGAAACGGCCTTCGTGCCCAACATCCGCAAGTGGGGGGCCCTCGATCCGGAAAGATACTCCCTGTCACGGCTGGTGCTGGACTTCAGGGAGTATCAGAGGGGCCTGGAGACCTGGCTCATAACCGGCAATGACGACTACGAGGAGTCCTACGACAGCGAGGGGAGCAAAGTCTACTCCCATTACAACGCCTCCGTGCTTTTTTCCGACCGGGGCATCCGCACCGGCACCTACCGGAAGCTCCACCTTGTGCCCTTCTCCGAATACTTCCCCTACACGGAACAGTTCCCCTGGGTCTTCGACATTCTGCAGGGCCTCGATCCCGATCTCTGGGAAAAAGGTGAAGAACGGGTCATCTTCCGGCATCCGAAGTTCACCTTTTTCACCCCGATATGCTTCGAGGACAGCTTCCCCGGAGAGATACGTGATTTCGTCCTGGAGGGGGCGGACGTGATCCTCAATCTCTCCAACGACTACTGGTCCCTGACCGAAGTGGAGGGGCAGCAGCACTTCGCCAACTCCCTCTTCCGTGCAGTGGAGAACCGGCGGCCCCTTCTCCGCTCCACCGCAAGCGGCCTGACGGCCTACGTCTCCCCGGACGGCCGGATACAATCAAGCCTGCCCTACTACGAGGAGGGGTCCTTGACGGCTGATGTGAAGCTGTACAAACCTGCAGACAGTCTCTACCTGCGCTACGGCAACTGGATTATGTACGTGCTCGGGGCTGCCGCGCTCCTCCTGGCGGGATGCAGCATCCCCGCCGCCCGTACAGAAAAAAAGGGCCGCCGTCTGGAATAACGGCGGCCTCTCAATGCCTGTCGCTTGGATCGATTTATAGCCCGCGGTGCGGCCCGGGCGGCGCCCCTACTCTTTTTTCCAGCGCAGTACCGGCTTCTTGGCCGCCAGTACCTGGTCAACCCGCCGAACGGGAGTTGAGAGGGGGAACTCGTGCAGCTGCTCGGGGTTGTTTTCCGCCAAATCGGCGATTCCCTCCATGACCTCGATAAAGTGGTCCAGGGACTCCTTCGATTCCGTCTCGGTTGGCTCGATCATCATCGCCTCGTGTACGATGAGCGGAAAGTAGATGGTCGGGGCATGAAGTCCGTACTCGAGCAGACCCTTGGCCACGTCCGTCGCCGAAATATCGTACTTCTCCTTCATGTCGTCGGCGGAGAAGACGAACTCGTGCTTGCAGATCTGATCGTAGGGCAGACGATACCGGTGCTTCAGCTTTTCCTTGATGTAGTTGGCATTCAGCACGGCCAGCTCCGAGGCTTTCTTCAGTCCGTCGGAACCCATTGTGAGGATGTAGGTGTAAGCCTTCACCAGCACGGCCACGTTGCCGTAGAAACCGGAGATCCTGCCCATGGTGTCGGGTATGCCGTAGTCCAGATAGTACATCTCCTCTTTTTTCCTTACCGTC
>JBNGED010000254.1:0-4262 GCA_049975605.1 Sediminispirochaetaceae bacterium
GAGAAACGGTCTCAGGCGCTCCGTTAAAAATCTTCGGCCATCTCGTTCAGGGCAGCATTATCAAGTATAGTGATCGATCGGCCTTCCATGTGTATTATTGCCTTCTGCCTCATCCTGTTGAAGGCCCTTGATAGAGTTTCCGGCGTGACCCCGAGCATCCTCGAAAGATCCTGGTGACTGAACGGAAGTCTTATCTGTTCCTCCTCATCCGTCATTGAAATGGAATACACGAGAAAAGCAGCTAACCGCTGATGGGCTTTTCTCAGAGAAAGTGATTCAACAAGACTCATCGATTCAGCCAGACGCGCTGATAAGGCGAAAACAAGATTCAGCAGAAATGTCTGTTCGTTATAGGCTAATTGTTCAAGCCTGTCCTTTGAAAGGGTGTAGACACACGTTTTTTCAAGAGCGACAGCGTTCGCCGGAAACAGACTGTCAGTAAAAAGCGTGCACAGGCCCATCATTTCACCTTCGGTATATATATGCACGATCTGCTCTTTTCCGGTCCTGGAATACTTGGAGAGCTTCACTCTGCCGCTTCTCAAAAGACATAAAGATTCAATGCTGTCCTTATCCCTCGCGATAAACTGCCCTTCATCATATTTTTTTTCTCTGATGAGGGCGGCGAACAGTTTCAGCTGTTTTTCCGATAAGCCGTAAAATAGAGGGTTTTTACTTAGAAATTCCAATCGCTGCATGAGGTAATCCTTTCACCCAATACCGGATAATACCATATGGAACTTCTTTTTGCACCGCCTTTCTTTTTCCCTTACCCTGGCGGCTTCACCTATAAAACATCAAAAAACATATTCGAATTGATTTATATCAATCCATTTGTATTGTCTTTGTTCTATAGTCTAAGAACTTAATTTTATATATTCGGAAAAACAGGAGTATATCATGGTAAAAACTGATGTATTGGTATTGGGCGGTCTTTCAGGAATAACTGCGGCTATCAGCTGCAGAAGGCATTATCCGGACAAGAAGGTGATGCTGGTCAGAAAAGAAGGCACTGTACTCATTCCCTGCGGAATACCCTACATATTCGGAACGGTCGGCGGTCCTGAAAACAACGTTATACCCGACGGCTTGCTCGAATCAAACGGCATCGAACTGGTACGGGACGAAGCGATCGATGTTGACCGGGAGAAGAAGGTCGTAACTCTCAAGGACGGAGAACCCATCGAATACAACAAACTGGTCTTCGCCACAGGTTCCGTTCCGCTTACCCCTCCGATTCCAGGACTGGATAAGGAGAATGTTTTTGTCGTTAAGAAAGAATTTCATTATCTGAAAAACGTGCATACAAAGATGGATGAAGCTAAAGATGTGGTGATTATCGGCGGCGGGTTTATCGGTGTTGAATTCGCCGACGAATGCCGCAAGGGTCGTGATATCAACGTCACCGTAGTTGAAATGCTTCCCCGCTGTCTGCAGATGGCTCTTGATGATGATTTCTGCGATGAAGCAAAAGAGAAGCTGGAAGAAACCGGCGTCAATATTTTAACGGAAGAAAGGGTCGTCTCCATCGACGGGAATGAGAAGGCCGAATCCGTTAAGCTCGCCAGCGGCAAGGTCATCAAAGCGGATCTTGTCGTCCTTGGAATCGGAGCGCTGCCGAATTCTGAGCTCGCGGAGAAGGCAGGGCTGGAACTTGGATTCAGAAAGGGAATAAAAGTCGACCGGTATATGCGCAGCGTGACGGACTCCAATATTTTTGCCTGCGGCGATTGCGCGGCAAGAGACTCCTTCTTCGACGGGAAGCCCTCAGGCGTCATGCTGGCATCCGTAGCCACCTCGGAAGCCCGAATCGCCGGAGCGAACCTGTTCTCGCCTACCCACCATAACTGCGGAGTAATCAGTTCATTTGCCACCATTATCAACGGCCGGGCCTTCGGTGTCGCGGGACTCACGGAAAGAACAACGAAGGAAAACGGCATGGATGTAATCGTAGCAACTGCACAGGCCCCGGATACGCACCCCGGAGGTATGCCCGATTCAACCATGCTCAAGGCAAAGCTTATATTCTCAAAAGACACCGGTATTCTACTCGGCGGGTCCGTTTCCGGAGGAAAGTCAATCGGGGAATTGGTGAATGTAATCGCGGCATGCATTATGCACCGGATGACGGCCAACGATATTGTAAAATTCCAGATGTGTACTCATCCCGCTCTTACTTCATCTCCGATTGCTTATCCGATCGTGAATGCAGCATGTAAAGCGATAATTCCCATCAAAGGCATTAAATAACCTGGGTAATTCGGGTAGAGCTCGAAGCCGTCCTGTGATTTTATATCACGGGACGGCTCTTTTTTTATGGCCGGCGTTATCTGATGGAATATCGGGTATATCTCAATTCTCTCAAACTTGAAAAAGACCAAGAATATCTTCCCTGGACAGGTCCCTTAGCGCCCCGCTCTCCCCCTTGATGAGAGAATCCGCAATTCTTCGCTTCTTCTCCTCGATCGTTCCCTTCGTAATGGGCCGGTAGGCTGTAACCGCCCCTGAACGGCCGATCCGATGAGCGCCGGGCGGTGAGGCGCCTGAATCGATGCCGCCGCTTTGCGCCTCTTGGTCTTCGGGTTTTTAATGACCTGGGCTTCGTCGAGGATGAGATAATCCAATTGCAGGTCCCGGAATATCCGCACGTCCCGCCGCATAGTGGCATAACCGACAAGTATAATATCGAAGGGCTCGAGGTCATGTGCGGTTCGGGCGCGTTTCGGTCCGGAGTGAATGCACACGGTGAAATGGGGAGTGAAAGTCCTCACCTCCCGCGCCCAGTTCCCAAGGGTACTCACGGGGCATACCACCAGGGCCCTCTGCATTTCGCCCTTTTCACGCGCCTTTGCCAGGAGCGCCAGGGTCTGAATGGTCTTACCCAGGCCCATATCATCGGCCAGGCAGCCGCCCAGTTCGTACATATGCAGGAACCAGAGCCAGGACAAACGCGTAGGTCCCCGCAGCGGCGATGCCGCGGGCCTCGATGTTCTCAATATGGATAAAATGGTCCCCCGCGTCGAATCCCGCCTCCAGACACAGCCATTTTTCTCCGCTTGCAATGATTCTTACCGCGGCCCTGCCCGGCGCCTGCTTCACCCTCCTGCGCTTCAGCCGTATTTCAAAGCCCTGCAGCAGAAGCTTCTATCATCAATCGATTCGGAAAATCCTCATAGGGGAAAAATTTATACGGCTGAACCTTTTTTTTATGAACGGAAAAGAACCGTCGAATGCAGTCCGCCTCGGCCGCGTGGTTACA
This sequence comes from Sediminispirochaetaceae bacterium, assembly GCA_049975605.1. Taxonomy (GTDB): domain Bacteria; phylum Spirochaetota; class Spirochaetia; order DSM-16054; family Sediminispirochaetaceae; genus DSBN01. The sequence goes on from JBNGED010000254.1 coordinate 3,260, forward strand.
GGCTATGCACCGGGCGGAGTCCTCCTCAACCGCAACAGGAATCAGACGGATCCTCTCTGATCGGTACAGGTCAGAATCTCGCCAGTCTTCACCTATACAGTCTTCATCTATCCTGTCTTCACAGCGCCCCGTGTAATTCTTGTTTCCATGCCTGTAGGAAAAGCGCAATGTAACCATCGTGAACGGGTACTCCGGAGAAGAGCTGCGATCGGGATCTATCTCTATTACCGGAACGGGCGGTACTTGCAGGATCTCCACGTGGGCGGGAGCTTTTCCTATATCAACAAGATCGCTCCATTGACTTCGGCCCTGCCTTGCAAGAGAAGCAATCTCAGCTGTATTCATGAGTGAATCGGGGTCAAAAAGAGCGGCAATGTCCTCAATCTTTCCGAAATACATATTGCTCAGATCAAAATGAGAGATGTACCAGAGGACTCCCGTTTTTACATTCGGGATAAGCAGCAGCTCGCCATTCTGTTCAACCGGGGAGTTTTCCCGCACGTACGTTTCCGAATACTCCTGCTCATCCGACAGGCTTATGTGAGCGCAATAACGGATCTCGTGAGAACACTCGTCCGCTGGCATCCACCGGATGTTTATTTTTTTTATGCACCTGGGCTCCGCCCGTTTTTCCCGTTTCAGCCGACCCGCCCGCTCGAGATACAGTTCCACCGGCAGTTCGAGCCTCCCTTTGCCCTGCTGCCACAGGCGGGTATACAAGTAGGAACACAGCCTGATTGCCCGAATCGGTATTGCACCGCCTGACTTCCACACTCGCAGGAGTTCTTCTGTTTCGCTATCCCCGATTATACAGGCTGTTCGGCAGTTGAACTTTTCTATCCGCCCGTCGTGTCCGTCCTTGCGTTGATACACCATTACAGGTTCGATACCCAGAACGCTGTCATCCACATAGTACCGCTCCGGAACTTGCGTGAGAAGAAAGGCGGCCCGATACCGCGGATTTTGCGAGTTCACTATCTCTTTTCCCCCTGCAGTATAAAAG
>JBNGED010000255.1:0-2777 GCA_049975605.1 Sediminispirochaetaceae bacterium
CGCTCTTCTCCAGCGGCGACTGCCGCTCCTTCCAGAGGTCCAGGTTCTGCTGCAGGGCCCCCAGGGCCGGCACTGAATCGATCCCCGCCAGCCGGCAGAAGGTCAGGAAGAGGTGCGTAGCCGCGTTTGCCTCCTCCACATCCATCTGCTCGAAGGCGTGGCGCACCTTGTTGGTGAAGGAGTGCTGCTTCCCCAGCCGCCCCAGGCAATAGAGCCCGTCGATGAACCCGTCCCCGTACTTCGCCAGCAGCTCCTCCCGGAACCTCCAGGTCAGCTCGGGAAAAGTCGGCATCTCTCCGTATTTTTTCTCATACCGCAGGAAATATTCGACGAATGAGTGCAGCGCCAGAATGTAGAACCCCTCGTCGGTCCCCATCATCCTGGTCAGCCGGTCGATCTGTTTTTCGATATCCACTTTCATTCTGAATATAATAATAGGGCAAAAGCGGCCCGCCGTAAACTGAGAAAAAAGCAGGCAGTGCGGGGCTGGGGGGCGCGGAATGGATCCCGTCCGAGGCAGGACCTGGGGGCGCGGCCGGCCCTTCGCCTGCGGCGGGATCTTTAAGGCACGCGGCGAATCCCTCGGTCACGGCCGGTCCTTCGCCTGCGGCGGTGCCCTTCAGAGTCTGCGTCAGGTCATATACAACGTGCTGCCAGCCGGCCCTCCCCGCGGCGGGGGCGCTTTAAGGGCCGCCCTTCCGGAACGGTATGGATGGTTTTTATATATGTGCCTTGACACATGATTATGTGGCATGTTACTTTTATAGTATGGCAAGAGTGCGTCTAAGTATCGATATAGAACCTGAACTCAAGCATCAGATAGCTGTTCTCTCAGCCCTTCGCGGCACGACAATAAGCGATCTCGTAGTCACTGCTATCCGGCGTGTACTGGCCGAGGAGGGGACCAAAGAATTGGTGAAAAAACCTTCAGACCTCGCAGGTGCGCTTCGCCGCTACGCCGATGCCGACAAGCGCAGACGGGAGGATTCCGCATGGGCGGAGTTCGTGGCCGATGACCTACATTGATACCAATGTGATACTCCGTTACCTGCTGGATGATGACCCTCTGCTTTCCGCCAAAGCAAAAGCACAGCTGGAAGAACTGGAAGAGAAGCAGACAGGGATAGAGGTGGCGGCGGAGTGCGTGTACGTCCTGTCCGGATTGTACCAGGTTCCGCGGAAGGTAATCTCGCAGATCCTCACAGCCCTCTTTTCCCGGGATTCATGGAAAATTTTCCGCAAGGATGCGGTAATCGGCGCACTCAAGCTCTACGGAACATCCTCGATCGATTTCGTGGATGCCTATCTGGTTTCCCTGCACCGTACTACCGGAATGGAAATTCTGAGCTTCGACAGGAAGGTCAGGCAGCTAACTCGATAGCGGCTCATGTACCGGACATACATGTCGAATCCTTTACCCGTCAATGCTGCTCCAGAGGGCGCAGCGGAAATCTTTCAAGGCCGCCGCGGAATGGCCCGCCGCAGGTCCGATGCGAGCAGGCCGATAATTATCACGAAATTTTCACACGTATTTATTGACTAGTCTGACTAGTCGTTTTATACTAATAAAAGGAGGCAGCTATGCGTACATGGTCGCTGCAGAATGCGAAGGCCCGTTTCAGCGAGCTCGTGAATGTCTGTCTGCAGAAAGGACCGCAGTTGGTTACCCGTCACGGACATGAAGCGGTCGTCGTGCTGTCGGCCGAAGAGTATCGTAAGCTTACGGCGCAGGACAAGAGTCTCAAAGATTTTTTCCTCTCCGCTCCCCGGATTGAGCTGGATATCGATAGACCTCATGATACCGGACGCGAGGTAGAGCTGTGATCCTTCTCGACACATGCGTCATATCCGAAGTGCTGCGCCCGGCACCCTCGCCGAAGGTCACCGCCTGGCTGGACAGTCTGCCGGAAGAGCAGGTATATATTCCCTCCCTCGTCATAGGCGAACTTGAGAAGGGAGTCGAACTCCTGCCGAAGGGAGAGAAGAAGGCAGCATTGAGACTCTGGTTGGAACAGCTTCGCCGGCGCTTCAAAGGCCGCATCCTGCCCTTTGACGAGGAGACCGCTGTACTGTGGGGATCTTTGACTGCCCGCTGCCGGAAGTCCGGCCGCCGCCTGCCGGTAATCGACAGCATGCTCGCCGCCATCGCTCTGCGCCACTCCGCCCTCTTCGCTACCCGGAATGTAACTGATTACGATGACACCGGCGCAGACATCGTGAATCCGTGGGCATGAAATATTTAGGTCTTATTGTGTCACATATAGTTGCCTTTTGTTTATTATATGTGTATGATGATATAATCGAGTTAAGGCCCATTTTATGCCGATGAGCGGCAAAGAAATGATCAAGCTTTATCAGAAGCATGGCTAGAACAGGAGCTCCTGAGACGGCTCGAGGAGATACAATGAGATATCATTTCAGGGTTCACCATGAGAATGATGGTCTTTGGGCAGACTGTGTTGAACTGAAAGGATGCCGCAGCGAAGGTGATACTAAGGAAGAGCTCCAACAGAATCTAAAGGAAGCCCTGAATCTTTACCTGGATGAGCCTGCAGGATCGAACATCCTCTTTTCCCTTCCTGATCGCTCTCTTGAAGACCGCAAGGATATAATCAACATTCAAGTTGATCCCAATATCGCATTCGCGCTGCTTGTCCGTCATTACCGCATCAGTAACAGGATGACTCAGAAGGAAGCACAGGAAGCATTAGGGCTCCCCAACCGCACCAGCTACACAAGGCTCGAAAGAAAGGGGAACCCTCGACTTGATACGATTG
>JBNGED010000255.1:2787-4259 GCA_049975605.1 Sediminispirochaetaceae bacterium
ATCAAAGCCTTCCCGGATTTCCCACTACATGAATGTTTTGATGGTTGATTCTTGGGGCCCCCCATTATGCTTCCAGGTTCGCCGCGATGACCGCCGCTTTACCTGCCGAGGCCGTCTGGAACTGATCGCCGGAAGACTGAACCATCTCGGGCTGGCTGTATTTTTTTACATTGACCGCGATCATGACGATACTGCCAAAGGCCAGAATCTCAAATACAGTTGCCGGAGCGCCGCCGAGGTTCGACATCATCTTGATGCCGTCGATACCGGCCAGCTTGAGCATGACAAGTGCGATAACTCCGAGACCGACCCCCCACATTACCTTGATCCAGGTAGGCGCCTCTTCGTGTTCCCTGGTGATGCCTGTGGATGTCAGGGCCGCCATGGCGTTGGTTGTCGAGTCCGCGGCGGTGACGAATGTAATGAAGGTGATAAACAGGAAAAACGGAATGATTATCTTTGATAGGGGAAAGGCGTTCAGGACTGCATAGGGAATTGCCGCTGTGTTCCCCGCGTCCAGGAGACCGACGAGATTAAGGGCTCCGGTAATCTGCAGATGTATTGCCGCGCCGCTGAATATCGTCATCCAGACCATGCCGAAGAGAGCCGGCCAGAACAGGGTGTAGACAATCACGTCCTTTATTCTATGACCGTAGGCTACGCGTCCGAGGAAGCAGGCTGCAACCGGGGCCCATGCCATCCAGTTCGCCCAGTAGAACGTCGTCCACCACTGGGCCCACTGATCTCCTGCTGCCTGACCGGTCATAAGGCTTTTCTCGAAAAACCTCGTAACGTATCCTCCCAGCGATTCCGTGCCCAGATTGAGACTGAAGGCGGTCGGGCCGAACAGTATCATGACGCCGAGTATAATCCAGTAGACGTTCATATTGAGGTTCGAGAGTATCCGTATGCCCTTTTTCAGTCCGCTTGCGGATGAAATCACGAAAGCCGCGATGGCAATACCGAGAATTACAGACCATGAGAGAAAGTTCGAGGGAATACCTGTCATGTTTTCCACCGCTCCACTCATATTCAAAGCTCCCGTAGCAAAGGTGGCCGCCATTCCTCCGCCGATACAGAGCAGGACGACCGTGTCCACAAGCTGCGTAATGATCCTGTGCTCCGCGTAGCGTCCGAGAATCGGCGCGAACTGGCTTGAAACGGAGAATGGTTTGCGCATGTTGTAATATGCAAATGCGAAGACCACCGTCGGCAGGGTGTAGATTGCGTAGGGAGTTATCGTCCAATGCAGGAACATCGTTTCCATCGCGAAGCGGATCGCTTCCGGGGAGAACGGTTCTATATGCAGGGAAGGGGGAGGAGAGGACAGATGATACATCGGTTCCACGGTACCCCAGAAAACGACTCCCGCCGCGATGGTCGTGCAAAGAGTAATGTAGAATGCCCGGAGCTTATTGAAAGCCGGGACGGCGTCCGGACCGCCGATGCGGACCTCTCCGAGGGGAGAAAAG
>JBNGED010000256.1:0-4253 GCA_049975605.1 Sediminispirochaetaceae bacterium
CCACCGCCCAGCTGGCGAACCTGATGGTGGGCCGCGACGTGGTGCTGACCGTGGAGAAGAAGGAGAAAAAAGCGGGGGATAACCCGGTTTTTCAAATCGAGGACCTGAGGGTTCTGAACACCAAGAAGTATCCGGCGGTTGACGGTCTCTCCCTCGAGGTCAAACCGGGCGAGATCGTCGGTATAGCGGGGGTCGACGGGAACGGTCAGAGCGAGCTTGCCGAGGCCATCATGGGTCTCCTGCCGGTGGAGAATGGGAAGATCACCCATCTCGGGGACGACATCGCCCAGCTCACTACCAAACAACGAATTGCCCGCAGTATATCGTACGTACCTTCCGACCGGCAGCGTTTCGGCCTGGTACTGCCGATGACTATCGGCGAGAATATCATGATGGGATACCACGATCGTCCGCCAAATTCCAGAGGCCTGCGGCTCAACTACACCTATATCAACAGCCACGCCGAAGAGCTGTCGAAGAGCTTTGACATTCGTACACCTGACGTCCAGAATCCCGCCGGCAAGCTTTCCGGAGGGAACCAGCAGAAGGTTATCCTGGCGAGGGAATTTTCCCGTGATCCGACCTTCCTCCTTGTGTCACAGCCGACCAGGGGGCTGGATGTCGGCGCTATCGAGTATATACATTCCCAGATTCTCGCCATGCGGGACAACAACGTGGGAATTTTACTCATCTCCCTCGAACTGGAAGAGATTTTTTCACTGTCCGATCGGATACTGGTGCTGTATGAGGGGAAGATCGTGAAGGAATTCAAACCCGAAGAGACCACCGACAAACAGGTCGGGTTCTATATGACAGGCGGAAAGGAGTAAGCGGATATGGACCTGAAGAAACTGAAACCTGTCTTTTTGGCTGTGATTCTGGTACTTGCGGTTATCGGAGTGACCCTCTACATGGGGACCTACTTCAGCGGTCTGCTGTTCATCCTTCTGGCTGTAGTCCTGTACGCGGTCTACCGCTACTATTACGACGGGAAAGAGGTGCTGATTGCACTGCTGCTGAAAGGCGTGCAGGGGCTGATGGTACCGGTGATCGGCATCGTAATTGCCATGATCATCGGTGCGGTGGTCATGCTGATCAGCAATTACAATCCGGTGGCGGCATACAAAGCGCTCTTCTACGGGGCCTTCGTCAGGAACTGGCATATATCGGTCCTCAACGCGGCGCCGCTGATGTTCACCGGACTTTCGGTCGCTCTGGCTTTTCATGCCGGGCTCTTCAATATCGGGGCCGAAGGACAGTATTACATCGGAGCGATGGCGGCGACCTATCTCGGACTCTACGTGAAGCTGCCCCCCTTCCTCTCGCTGGCGCTGATTTTCATCCTGGCCGGTTTTCTGGCCTCCGCCTGGAATATCATTCCGGCAGTACTGAAGGTCCGCACCGGGGCGCATGAAGTCATCACCACCATGATGTTTGCACATATCGCCCGGTATCTTTCGCCGATCTTTATCCGGGCGAACGGAGGGGACCCCGCAACGAGCACCCACGCCTATGTGACCACTGAGCTGCCGGAGAGCAACTGGCTGCCGCGCTTCAACGCCTTCCTGCCGGAAGCCAACTACCGGCTGCATGTCGGGATCCTGGTAGGTATCGTCGTAGCGCTTCTGGTCTACTACCTCCTCTACTACACGAAAGTCGGATTCGAGATCCGGGCGGTCGGGCAGAACAAGGATGCCGCCCGGGCCCAGGGGATCTCAATCGGGCGCAGTATACTGATTGCCCTGCTGATCGCCGGCTTCCTGGCGGGTCTGGCGGGGGTGAACCAGGTAGTGGGACTGGACCACAAGCTCTACCAGAACCTCGACGCGAACTACGGCTGGAACGGTATTTCCGTAGCGCTGCTGGCAGGGAGCCACCCGATCGGAGTGATCTTCACGGCCCTGCTCTGGGGAGCCCTCGATGCGGGAGGACAGTATATGGCCCGGGTGACCCAGACCTCGAATTCCATCGTCGAGATAATAAAGGGAATCATCCTGTTCCTCGTTGTCGCCAAGTATATCTACGCCTACGTCGGGAACAGAATACGGCGTGCTCGAAGGAAGCGGCGGGCCGAAGCGAAGGAGGCAGTGTAAATGGAAGGTTTTTTCGGCATTTTCAACACACAGCTGCTGGTCGCCATGGTTCGGCTGTCTACTCCCATTACGCTGGCTGCAATCGGAGCGGTTATCTGCGAGCGTTCGGGTATCGTGAACATCGCGATGGAAGGTATCATGATAATCGGGGCCTTCTTTGCAACGGTCGGCGCTCTCTACACCGGCAACCCATGGGTCGGTCTGGTAACGGGTGTCGTAGCGGGAGGAATATTCTCTCTGCTTCATGCGGTAGCTACCGTCTCTTTCCACCTCGATCACGTGGTCTCCGGTGCGGTGATGAATATTATGGCTTTCGGGCTCACCAAGTATTTCATGGTACTCTTCTTCGGACATCCGGGAACGACGGACCAGATCCCCAGGAACCTCGGGGAGATGGAGTGGGCGATTCCCGTTCTGTCGAAGATCCCGGTTCTCGGCAAGGTGCTCTTCCAGCAGACCCCGATCGTGTACATCTCATTTGTGCTCATAATATTTTTTACCTGGATAATGAAGCGGACCAAAGTGGGACTGCACATCCGCGCGGCGGGTGAACATCCTCTGGCCCTCGAAACCATCGGTGTCTCCGTCTACAAGATGCGCTACCTGGCGGTCTTCATCTCCGGTCTCTCCTCCGGTCTGGCAGGAGCGTATCTCTCAATCGAGAACAACGCCTCCTTTACCGAGGGGATGACCAACGGACGCGGGTTCATCGCCCTGGCGGCAAATATTTCCGGAGGATGGAACCCTATCGGCGCATTCATCGCTTCCCTCTTCTTCGGATTCGCGGACGCCCTGCAGGTGAGGTTCCAGGTTATCAAGGTATTCGAGATACCGGAAGAGATATTCATCATCTTCCCGTACGTAGCGACGATCATCGCCGTAGCGGGACTGGTGCGCAAATCGCGGCCGCCGGCGGCGGTAGGAACGGATTTTATGATCGAGCAGGAAAGTGATTAGTCGGAATACCGATAAATGTTGAGAAATGATTTTACCTCGGTTCATTAAATAGGTTATAATGAACCGTGAGTGAGATCCAATATAAAATTATTGAAATCCAAGGAGGAATTTTCATGAAAAAAGGTTGGAAAATCCTGGTTGTATTGCTGGTCATCGCAGTCATTTTTGCCGGATGTCAGAAAAAGGAGGAGGCAAAAGAGGCTGCCCCCGCTGAAGAGGCGGAACCGGTAGTTGCATCCATGGCTACTGACGTTGGAGGCCTGGGAGACAAATCGTTCAACGACGGTGCGTATCAGGGTCTGGAAATGGCAGAAGAGGAGCTCGGCGTAGAGATCAGCGTCATCGAATCGAAGCAGCAGACCGACTACATCCCGAACCTGACCGGACTGGCTGAAGACGGATCGGACATCGTATTCGCAGTCGGTTTCCTGATGGAACAGGCCGTGAAGGAGTCCGCCGCCAACATGCCCGACACCTACTTCGCAGGTATCGATATCGGCGCCGCGGAAGGTGATCCTGCGAACTTCCAGGGAATCCTGTACAAGGAAGAGCAGGCCGGATATCTGGCCGGAGTTGTTGCCGGTATGATGACCAGGGAGTACGCCGACAGGTCCGACAGACTCAACGACGACAATGTAGTCGGTGTCGTTCTTGGAATGTTTATCCCCCCTGTAGAACGGTATGAAGTCGGCTACATCCAGGGCGTGCAGAGCGTCAATCCCGACTGTAAGGTCCTTTCGGTCACTTCGGGTTCCTTTACCGACCAGGCCAAGGGAAAAGAAGCTGCACTGGCTATGATCGAGCAGGGCGCGGATATTATCTTCCAGGTTGCGGGTCTGACCGGTCTTGGCGTCATTCAGGCGGCCAAGGAGCAGGGCGTATGTGCGATCGGTGTCGACGTCGACCAGAGCGGCGTCGCTCCTGAAGCGGTCATCACATCTGCCGAGAAGAAGATTCCCAACACTGTATTCCTGGCAATCGAATCGGTGGTCAACGGCAACTTCGAAGGAGGTACCAAGGTATACGGTCTCGCCGAAGACGGCGTAGGTATTTCTCCCTACCATGAGTTCGAAGACGTCGTTCCCCAGGAAGTGAAAGACGCAGTCGAGAAAGCGAAAGCGGACATCCTCTCCGGAGCTGTCACCGTCGAAGCTACCCGTGCTGCTATCGGACGCTAATCGAAGAGATCATGACTGAATAGTC
>JBNGED010000257.1:0-4248 GCA_049975605.1 Sediminispirochaetaceae bacterium
AGAGCCGCGATGTCGATGATATGGCTGATAACTGGTAGAACCAGACCGGTTAAGAGTAGAAACACAATTTTTTAGGGTATAGAAGAGAACGGGGTCTCCATCGGGAGGCCCCGTTTCATTTTACATGAAAAAGCGACACAGATATTTTTTCAGTTTGTATATACTCATGCTATCCATCCCGATACCAGAATATGTGTGTGCCGATTCCCTTAACGTCACAGCAGTCATGCCGTCGCACAGGTATGCATACACCGAGCGGGAGAATGTACGTGTATATGTGAATGACCGTTATTCGGGACTCCAGTATCGCCAGCGCCGTCTGTATCTGGAGGAATCCGATGTCCAGGCGGATGCAGAAGAAAACATCTACGAAGGCAGCGTATATCTGATAAAGGAAATGTCACGGAATGCGGTAAAGGTATCTCAGCCGATCGATACATCCATAAGCATACGATGTGTACTGGACAGCGGAGGAATCAGAAGCCTGGGAGGAGGCCCGCTGCCGGTGAGAAGTTCGTTCCCGGTACTAATAAAGGAAGATCTGAACATAGGCGACAGGTGGACAGCCGGCGGCCGCGATTCGATTTATTCCCCTGAGATGCAATCGATAGAAACCCCCTTCGAGTGCACCTATGAGTACCGGGGAGAATCATCTGTAATGGATAAGCCCGCCCAGGTCATAGCATTCACCTACACGTACAAGGATTCGAATCCCTATACCGCGGATCCGGTTGAAGTACGGGGACGCGGGGACGGCGAAATAGCGCTCTTTCTCGATGAGGACGAAGGCTTCTTTATCAAGGAAAGACTCGTGAGGCACTTCATCAACAGCCGTAAACAGGTTGAAAGACGGGAAGAAGGCTTCAGACTCACATGGGGCCGCGGTATAAGCATCGGACAGGTGGAGCAGCTGGAACAGAGGGTTGTGGAGCTCCTGCGTTCCACAGAGGATGAACAGGATGGATCAGGGGCGCGGCCGGGATCCGGCGAGGGAGGAAGGGTCGCAGACAGCGGACAGGCGGGTTCCGATGGAGACCAGGGGGACAGAGAGAAGCTTGATTCCGGAGGAAGCGGGAGGACGGGAGCTTCTCCTGCTGACGGTGAGACTCCGGGCGGCAGCCAGGGAGCTTCTCCTGCTGACGGTGAGACTCCGGGCGGCAGCAGGCTGGAAGATGAAGAAGAGCGTATCGCAGGCCTCAAGGGGCAGCCGGACATGGGTGATACAGAAAACCGGATAGAGGTCGAGCGGACTGCCGAGGGCATAAAGCTGAGCCTTCCGGCAATACATTTTTTCCCGGATGAGGCGAGGATCCTGCCATCCGAGAAGACGCGGCTTGACCGTCTCGCCGCAGTACTCAAGGAGCTGCCCGAGGCCGAGTTCCTAGTGAAGGGGCACACGGCGGATGTGGGGAGCAGGGAGAGTCAATATGTACTGTCGGTCGATAGGGCGAAGACAATAATTGAAGAGCTGGGAAGACGCGGCCTGGCTCCGGAGAGGTTTATATTCCAGGGGATGGGAGGAGATGAACCTGTTGCTCCCAACGATACGGAGGAAGGGCGGGAGAGGAATAGACGCGTAGAAGTAATCATACTTCCTAGTTTGTAGAAAAATGGTGTTAGTAATAGTAATTAAGTGTTGTATAATAACAAAATAACTAGAAAATAAATGTCAATATTTCTTTTATTTATCCTGCAAGGACTTATCAGGAAAAACACCATTTTTCAGCAAACTGAAAAGATTTGAGTTGACTTCAGATACCACCCCCTCCAAATCCACCCCGCGGAGGGAAGCTATTTCCCGGTATACGAAGCCGATATGGCCGGGGTGGTTCGGCCGGCCGCGGACTTTCTGCGGGCTGAGATAGGGACTGTCGGTTTCAACAAGGAGCCGTTCCAGAGGAATCTTTCCGGCGGTTTCCCGGATGTCTTCACTGCCTTTATAGGTAATATTACCGGCAAAGGATATGTAGAATCCGAGCTCGATGTATCTCTCCGCATACTCATAGGTGCTTGAAAAGCAGTGCATGATTCCGCCGGCTTTCGGCGGGTGGGCACGGACGGTCTCTTCGATGAGACTGTCAGCTTTCCGGTTGTGTACGATGATTGGCAAGCCAAACTGGTCGGCGATCTCGATCTGCTTTATGAAAAGATCCTGCTGCTTCTCGGGAGTGGCATAGTTCCAGTGAAAATCCAGCCCGATCTCACCGACTGCTCTTACGGGATACGTGTTGAGGTCGGCGATGAGGAGATCGAGTCTTTTCGCAGTATCCGGTTGTTCAGCTTCTGCCGGAAAAAGTCCGGCGGCAAGGGAAATACTGCCAAACCTGTCGTGTATCCACGAACGTTCTGCGGTATCACCGGCTCGTGTACCGATATCAATACCCGCGGTGAAACCTTTCGAAAAAATGGCTTCAAAAAGTGGTATGGGATCCAGACCTTTACTGCGCATTACTTCGGAATGAAAGTGTGAATCGATCATCCCGGGAAGGATATCAATCAGCGGGGAATCAGCACTGTGCTTTGAATCGCTCATGAAGCTATTGTGCCAGAGTTTCCATGTTTTTGAAATGGGGAAAAAGAAAAACGCCTGAACAGAGAAAAGAAGAGCGGCCGTTAAGAGCAGAAGCACGCCGTAGTGTGTCGAAGTACGAAGGCAGTTGACCTCTCACGGCATCCCCGGTACTATACTACCTGCGATGCCGGGGTGGTGGAATTGGTAGACACAGGGGACTTAAAATCCCCTGAACCGCAAGGTTCGTACGGGTTCAAGTCCCGTCCCCGGCATTTTTTTATTTTATCTGGAAAAATTTTATGTACACACCAATATTTATAATCGTCGCTAAACTTTTAATCCAATGGACCGCTGGATATCTTATATTCCAGCCGCGGATAATGCAGCGGTACATCCTCCCGCCTGCAATGATCTTAATCATTAAGGTTATGTTCCCTCTGCACTTCGTCTGGAATCTGCCGCGGGGATGGGAACGGGCAGTTGGTGCCGGCTGGTACTGGCTGGTGATTTTTTTCTCGGCTGCTTTCCTGATGATTCTTACGCAGTTGTGGATTTCGAAGTTCTTCGTGAGGGCCGGCGGACTGCTTGAGACGGAGCATCCGAGATCGATGCGCGTACTTTTTGCCATGCACAATGCCGGGTTCATTCCTCTCCCGATCATGGCGGCGCTTGCGCCGCTTGAAGTGAATATCTATATGTTCATGTATGTTTTAGGGTTCAATCTGGTTTTCTGGACTGCCGCTGTGCATATGTTGAGCACAAAGGCCGGGGGGTTCAGGATAAAAATTAATCCTCCCTTGATTGGAATTTTCATCGGTATGATATTAGCGGTGTTTGACTTGAGTGACTTTATTCCGCAGTTCATTGTACCGGTGTTGAGAATATCCGGGACCTATACGCTGGACCTGGTCATGGTGCTCCTCGGAGGTGTTCTGGCGACTATACCCCGGAGTGATCTTAAGTATCGACCGGAATTCGGGAGGCTCGTAGGCGTACGCTTCTTTCTTTATCCGGCTTGCATGATGATCCTTGCGGTCCTGCTGCCTCTGGGCTGGCTGCCGCAGGAGCTTCAGTGGGGTTTGAGACTGGCTCTGGTGGTACAGGCAGCTGTTCCGCCGGCTACCAATATAATGCTGATCGCAAAGCTGTATGGACGGGATGATCAGGTGCATTATATCGGGACCGGTATTATCACTACCTATCTTGCATCATTGATTACACTTCCAATTTTTCTCGTTCTGGCGACGCTCTTCTTCAGGTGAGGAGGATAACCAGCGAGCAGAGGATGGACGTCCCCGGCAAGTCTTACAACTGATCCGGCCCGGGCCTGCGATGCTCTATCTTGAGAAAAATTCATTTTGATTATGATTGCAATCTTGATAAATCAGCTGTAAGATGGAAAAGGATTTGTTAATATTGTATAAATATCAATTAAGGAGGGTGTTTATGAAAAAGTTAATTGCTTTTATAGCAATGGTATGTGTGCTAACAGGTGTTCTTTTTGCAGGAGGTTCCCAGGAAGGAAAGGAGGAGTTGATTGTAGGTACTTCCGCGGGTTTCCGTCCTTTTGAATACCGTGAGAAGGGCGAGGTGACCGGATTCGATATCGACCTGATGAAGGCGATCGGTGAAGAGCTCGGCCGTGAGATCGTCGTACGGGACATGGATTTCGATGCTCTGATCGAAGCTGTCAGCACGGGTACAATCGACGTAATTGCAGCTGGTATGACTATTAC
>JBNGED010000258.1:0-4246 GCA_049975605.1 Sediminispirochaetaceae bacterium
CTTGAAAAGAGGGTTAAGCTGAAATGAACAAGAACGACGTAATGATCGAAACGGTGGATCTGCAGAAGTACTTCAAGGATCTGCACGTTCTCAAAGGAATCGACACAAAGGTGAGGCGATCCGAGGTGGTCGCAATCATGGGTCCCTCCGGAAGCGGCAAGAGTACATTCCTCCGCTGTCTCAACCGGATGGAAGAGCCCACTTCCGGGCACATCTATGTCGAGGGGATCGACATAATGGCCCCCTACATCGATATCAACAAGGTCAGGACCGAGATCGGCATGGTCTTCCAGAGCTTCAATCTCTTCCCGCACCTGAATGCCATCGAAAATATCAAACTCGCGCCGATGCACGTGAGAAAAATATCCGATAGAGAAGCGACTGAACGGGGCATGCAGCTCCTTGAAAAGGTCGGGCTGGTCGAAAAGGCGCTGGCCTATCCGGAGCAGCTCTCAGGCGGACAGCAGCAGCGGGTTGCAATTGCCCGCGCTCTGGCTATGCAGCCGCAGATCATGTTCTTCGACGAACCGACCTCCGCGCTTGATCCGGAGATGATCGGTGAAGTACTGGACGTTATGCGTAACATGGCGAAAGAGGGCATGACCATGATTGTCGTGAGTCACGAAATGGGCTTTATCCGGGAGGCAGCGGACCGTATTCTCTTCATGGCTGACGGTTTGATTGTCGAAGAGGGTACTCCCGAGGAGATCTTCAAGAACGCACAGCACGCGCGTACCCTGGATTTTCTCAGTAAGATACTGTAGACCAGGAAGGTGGGAATATAGATGACACAGGAAACCGAACAAATGAGAACCCCCTCCCGTCTCGCGGATGTCAAGGCAAAGGTCGGTCACATCCCGCTGATTCGAAGGAAACAGTTCCTTTTCAGTTACCTTGCCTTTCTGGTGCTGTACGGGGCGGTATTGCTGCCTTCCAAGGGCACCCCCAGTCCTTTCGAGCTTGTGGTTGTGGCGCTGTATCTGGTGCTGGCCCTCGTGTGGGTAGCAATCGTTCTGACCGACGAGTTGAAGCCGGATAAATTGAAGACCGGAATAGTAATCGGCCTATTCATTCTCATAGGGTGGCTCTACTACCAGTATTCCACCGCCCGCTGGAGTGAAATGACCTTCCTGTTCTTCAACCGGGAGATCATCGAAAAGGCGTGGCCGTACCTCGTAAGGGGCTTCTGGACCACCCTCCTGCTGGCAATTGCGGCGGCGGTTATCAGTACGATACTTGGACTGCTTCTGGCCGTATTCCGTTCTTTCAACAATCCGGTACTGAATTTTTTCATCGTACTATACGTGGACGTCTTCAGGGCCATCCCGATCATCGTGCTGATGATGGTGATCTACTACGCCTTCCCCTTCATGAATATCAGACTGAACGCAATCACCGCGGGAATTATCGCTCTCGGGCTCAACAGTTCCGCCTATGTGAGTGAGATATTCCGCGCGGGATTCCTATCGATCAAGAAGGGGCAGATCGAGGCGGCCCATGCGCTCGGGCTCAATTCCATCCAGACGATGCGTCTGGTCATACTGCCGCAGGCATTCCGGGTCGTCATTCCGCCTCTGGTAGGTAATTATGTGGCCAGCGCGAAGGACACTGCACTTGCCTCGTCGATATCGATTATCGAGCTCCTGAAGGCGGCGCTGGCGCAGAAGGCCCTGCTGGCGAACCCGTCGCCGCTTATTTTCGTCACGGTACTCTACATTGTTATGTTCGTTCCGCTGACGCGGTATTCAGGTTACCTCGAAAAGAAGATGCAGTCCAGCAAGCGTCAGATAAACGTCTAGACTGCAGATAATCCTCCTCGTTTTACCGAACGGCGCTGCCGCCTTTACAGCATCGCCGTTCGGTTTTTTTTCAACTGATACGAAGAAAATTCTCCACCGCTTCCATATTCGGCTCTACTGCAGGGGGAACCGAGACCGAAGAGGCGACGGCCTGCATATCCTTGAATCCGATCCCGGTCAGGAGAATGACGATCTTTTGCTTATTCGAGATCCGGTCGGCTGCGAGATCGGCTTTGAATCCTGCATAGGCCGCGGCGGCGGCGGGTTCTACGAAGGTTCCCGCATCGACGGCGAGTTCAAGCTGAGCGGCGGTAATCGCCTCATCCGTTACCTCCGTAGCCCATGAACCCGATGCCCGGATAAAGTCTATCGCCATACGGCCGTTGGCCGGGCTGGCGACGCTGATGGAATCGGCCGATGTGGAAGCTGCTGATATGGTTCGATATGTATCATTCTCCCAGGAGGATGCAATGGCGTTGCTGCGGGTGGACTGGACCGCCACTATAGTTGGGATTCCGGGGATCAGACCGGCAAGGTGCAGGTCGGAGAATCCCTTGTAGACTCCGGAATATATCACGCCGTCCCCGACCGGAACGTAGATGACATCGGGCATCGCTCCGCCCAGGTCCTGGAAAAGCTCGATGGAGATACTCTTCTTCCCTTCGATGGTCATGGGGTTGTAACCAGTGTTGCGGTTGATGCCGCCGTGCCGGGAGGTATATTCCAGGCTGAGACCGAAGGCGGTGTCGTAGGTGTCCCGGACCGGTACGACCTTCGCACCGTAGAGGACCGACTGCAGGAGCTTGTTCTGCGGGGCGGTGTGGGGGACGAAGAGTACGATCTCGAGACCGTAGGCCGCCCCGGCACAGGCCATGGCGGAACCGGCATTGCCTGTGGAAGCCAGAGTGACGGTGGAAATACCGTAGTGTAGGGCCTGGGCCGCCACCAGCTGGCTCGCGCGGTCCTTGAAAGAACCGGAGGGGTTCATTCCGTCGTTCTTCAGCCAGAGACCGGTACAGCCGGTTCTGTCCCTGAGCCGTCCGGGACCGATCAGGGGAGTGCCTCCTACCGGGTAGGTCTCGATATGAGGTATGGGATACGGCATGAAATCCGCCGGTCTCAGAGGCTGACCCTCGCGCGCCTTTCTGCCCAGAGATAACAGATACTCCGGATCTATTACCGTGCGGAGATTGCCCTTCTGCATCTCTCCGGGCTGTTCCGTTCCGGCGCACTCGGGGCATCTGTAGCGTATATCATCGGCGGCATAGGTGCGCCCGCAGTCGTTGCAGATGTAATGGAATCTCATGGAAGGAGCCATCTATATCAAACCCACCTTTCGATTGAACTCTTCGATAAGAGCATCGATCTCCGGGGTCTGCTTCTGAATGTTGGTCCAGTAGTCACGGTCGTACCACTGGGCATTCAGCTCATCGAGCTCCTTGCCCTGCTGTTCGATCCAGGTGTAGTACTTGAGGTTGTGGATTCTCCGCCGGTCCTCGTACCGCAGCTCGAGCAGGTTGTCCGTTCCCTGATGAAGGAGGGCCTGGAAGTGGATCTGCGCGGCGTCGACGGGAGTAAAGGGACCGTGTTTGGCGGTCATTTCGACGACCCTCGATTCGTACATCTCCATCGAATCGGTAAGCACCGTTACGATGACATCTTCCTCGTCATATTCGTAATACCTGGCCATCTTGATGGCGCCGAGAAGATTGCCGATCCCGGAGATACCTAGAAGGTCCGCCTGGTCGATGAACTCCTTCGGAACTCCCCGGGAAGCCAGATACTCCCTGCCGGCGGGTTCATTCAGGAGGCGCATGACGTTCATGGCGTCGTTGTCGTCGATGGCTGTTATCATGTCGGTGTTGCGCAGGTTGTGAATCCACGGCACATGTTTGTCGCCGATACCCTCGATGCGGTGTCCGCCGAAGCCGTTGCGCAGCAGGGTGGGACATTGGAGGGCTTCGCCGGCGGCGATTTTCAGGTGAGGATACTTCTGCTTGAGATAGTCCCCCGCGGCCAGGGTGCCCCCTGAACCGGTGGATGAGACGTATCCCTTGAAATTGGCCGGGTCAGGTACTTCCGTGCCGACTATCTCTTCGATGGCTTCGCCGGTAATCTCATAGTGCCAGAGGTAGTTGCCGAACTCGTCGAACTGGTTGAAGATGACGATATTGTCGCCCCTCTCGGCGGTCAATTCGTGACATTTGTCGAAGATCTCCTTCACGTTGCTTTCACATCCGGGCGTGGCGATCACTTCCCCGGCGACTTTCTTGAGCCAGTTGAACCGTTCGGTACTCATCTCTTCCGGCAGAATTGCGATTGAATCGCAGGCCAGGAGGTCCGAGTTGTAGGCGCCGCCCCTGCAGTAGTTGCCGGTGGAAGGCCACACCGCCTTCTGGCTGGTGGAGTCGAAGTTCCCCGATACGAGAGCGGGGGCCAGACAGCCG
>JBNGED010000259.1:0-4241 GCA_049975605.1 Sediminispirochaetaceae bacterium
GGCGTAGACTGCGGCCAGATAGGTAATGGTCCATTCCATGCGGTTCTCGGAGATGAGGCCGACGCGGTCCCCCTTGCCGATACCGGAATGCAGCAGGTAGGCGGCGACAGTGCGAATCTGCCGATACGCTTCGGCATAGTTCATTTCCTGAAAGCTCTCATCCTGGGCCCTCATTCTGAAGGCGGTATTCCTGGGACAGCGTGATGTAACGTCTTCTATGAGCAGCCGGAAGTCGGAATAATCGATCTCGGGTATCTGGGCGAAATAGTTACTTATCATATGACATTCTCCATAGTCGTTTGTCAGAGTATACGGACATTCCGGGCAAAAACCAAGCCCTGGAAATATTATAAAAAATTACAATTAGAAGTAATATAGGTGATAAATATTTGAGAGTAAAATATAATTAGTTAATAAGAAAGTATATATAAAGTATAGTAAAGATAATAATTAAAAAATTTATAACACTAAGTAATTGACCTTTTATAAGAACCCCTGCTATATTAAATTATGTAAATACATATAATAAATATAAAAAAGAATAATTAAAATGATAACAATAGTAAAATATATAACTCTAAGTAATTGACCTTTTATCGCCAGTCCTGATATACTGTGGTCATCTCATCAAAAGGACATTTGTATGGAAAATTACCGGGTCCACCACCAGGAGCTGGCAAAAAAGATCGATAATGATGCCAATTTCGGCCATTGGACCGACTGGAAGTGGCAGCTGCGCAATTCGATCCGCAAAGTGACGAGCTTCGAGAAGCTGACTGGAATAACTTTCTCACGGGAGGAGAGGGAAACCCTCGAAAGGACCATCGAAAAATTTCCCCTCAGTATAACTCCGTATTATCTCAGTCTGATTCAAACGGATGATTACCATAACGATCCCATCTTCAGGCAGGCATTCGCCGATCCCCGGGAGATGATCGTACAGGACTGGGAGACCAGCGATCCCCTGTCCGAGGATGAGGACAGCCCGGTAAGCGGAATCACCCACCGGTATCCCGACCGGGTGCTTTTCCATGTAAGCAACGTATGTTCGATGTATTGCCGACACTGCACCCGCAAGCGGAAGGTTGGAGACGTGGATTACATCCCTGCCAGAGATCAGGTAGAGGAGGGCATCAGTTACATCCGGAACACCCCGCAGGTGAGAGATGTGCTGTTGTCGGGGGGCGATCCATTCATGCTGGACGACGACTATCTGGACTGGATTCTGACCCAGCTGAACGGAATCGAACACGTCGAGGTGATACGGATCGGGTCCCGTATGCCGGTGGTGCTTCCTTACAGAATTACCGACGACCTGGTCGGGATCCTCAAGAAGCACCATCCCGTCTGGGTAAACACTCACTTCAACCATCCCAGAGAGCTCAGCACGAGCTCCCGAAGTGCCCTAGCGAAGATGGCCGATGCGGGTGTTCCCCTTGGGAACCAGAGCGTCCTGCTGGCGGGGGTGAACGACTGTCCCCGCCTTATGAAGAAGCTGGTCCAGAAGCTCGTGCAGAACCGGGTTCGTCCGTATTACCTGTACCAGTGCGACCTGTCGGAGGGTTTGAGTCACTTCCGGACACCCGTCGGGAAGGGGATCGAGATAATGGAAAGCCTGATCGGACACACCAGCGGCTTCGCGGTGCCGACCTACGTCATAGACGCACCAGGCGGCGGAGGAAAGATACCGGTGATGCCGAATTATCTGCTTTCCTGGTCTCCTCACAAGGTGATTCTGAGGAATTACGAAGGCGTTATCACTACGTACCAGGAACCGGAAGACTACGATGATCCGGGATGCGACGGGGACTGTGAAAGATGTACTCTGCAGCTGAAGTTTGATGATGCAGTTGAGTACAACGCCATTGGACTGGAGAAGCTTCTTTCCAACTGGGACGACACCTATTCATTGACACCGGAGAACAACGCGCGTCTGGAACGCAGGGAGGAAGGCGGAAATGGAATGGGACCAAATTGAGGAATACTCCGGCTCGTTGATCCAGCACGGGCCGAACAACAGGCGCACCTATCTGATGAGACTGGGCGAAGGCGATGCATCTGAGATAATCCTTCATATCAACGAACTGTGCAGAACACGGGGATATACCAAATCATTCGCGAAGGTTCCCGCTTCGAAGTCACCCTGTTTTTTGGTGGACGGCTGGAACATCGAGGCCTTCGTTCCCGGATTCTTTCACGGGCAGAATGATGCCCTCTTTCTATCGAAATACTATGATCCGGAGAGACGGCAGGTGGCTCTGGAAGCTTTCACCGGACTGTGCGATCAGTTGCACGAGATCGGGATCGAACATCCCAGTCCCCTCCCCGAATGTCTCTACTTCCGGATATGCACCGCAGAGGACGTTGAGAGGATCGCCGGATTGTACCGGATCGTGTTCGAACGCTACCCTTTTCCCATCCATGATTCCGGATATATACATCGGACGATGAAGGAGGATGTGGTGTACTTCGGCATCTGGGATGGGCGGAATCTCGCAGCTTTGTCATCGGCCGAGATGGAACCGGAAGAGCTGAACGTGGAGATGACCGACTTCGCCGTTCTGCCCGATTACCGCGGGCTGGGACTCGGGCTGTACCTTCTCGGCAGAATGGATGCAGCCATGCGGGAAGCGGGAATGATCACCGCCTACACAATTGCCCGCCTCAAATCAAAGGGAATGAACGCGACCTTTCTGAAAGCGGGATACACCTACAGCGGAACCCTCTTCAAGAACACCTATATTTCGGATGGAGTGGAGAGCATGAACGTTTACTATAAGCATCTGAGAGGGTAAACGCCGGAGGTGATTCTCAGTAGGACCAGTCGCGCTTTATCATGAACCGCTCCAGGGCTTCCGGTTCGTTGGAGAATCCGAATTTTTTATACAGTTCGTGGGCATCTCTGGTAAGAAGGATGCCGTAGAGATCCTTCAGCTCCGGAGAGTCCAGTACCGCCTGAATGAGTTTTTTCCCCAGACCCTGCCCCTGCATATCCGGACGAATGAAAACGTCGCAGAGATAGTACATCGTTGCATAGTCGGTGACCGCCCGGGCGAAACCGGCCATCTCGGAACCGCGGAAAATACCGAAACAGAGAGAGTTGTCGATCGCCTTCCGCATGGTATCTCTATTCCGGTCTTTGGCCCAGTAGGAATGCCGGTTCATGAAGTCCATGATTACTTCCATGTCCAGGGATTCTTTCCGGGAGGTAACGGTTATCTTTTCATCATCTGATTTCTTCATACTACAAAGACTATAAACCGGATCAGGGGCGGGAGTCAAAGCCGGATTCGACATGAACGTAGTAACGGCGGGGATCCTGGGGAATAAAGAAGACCCGCACCGAATGCAGATTGATCCTGTCGTGCATCCTCATCGGAAAGGGTTCGCTGAAGAACTCGAGCTGGTCCTGATCGCCGGGCTTCTTCCAGGTGCAGTGAACGATGAGGAAGGGGACCCGCAGAATCCAGGCCATCTTGACCTGGTGCTCTTCGATTTGTACTTCAAGGGGAGTTACTTTTCTCCCGTTCTCCTGGATGAATTCGATCTTTGCATTCCGGAAGATGGTCTTTATGAAAAACCTGAATCCCAGGCCTCCAATCATGATCCCGAAGAATATGATCATCTGATACTGCACCGGGGGAAGTTCCTTCGCGGTAAGTTCCGTAGGTGTATAGGGGTTGTAATGGATAAGAACTTTCGTTCCCATGAGCGGCGGGCTCTTGGATTCGTAACCGCCTTCACCGGATATCGAAGCACCGTTCGGAAGAGTGAAATCGACCCTGACCCGGTACCTCTGCGGTGCAATCTGCTCGCTGCGGCGGATGACTCCCGTAGTTGTCTGATAGAAAGGAGTCTCCGGCTTTGTATATCGTATGAGAAAAATACTCCATGCTATCAGGAGCCCTCCCAGGACCAGGAGGGCCGTATAGATAAGCCGGATGGTATTTTCCTTGAGCAGATTGAACCACATACATATAGTATAAAAACGGGACCCACGGGAAGAAAGTGGTGAAGAACAGTTTTTTCAATTTCTTCTGGCTAAACTCAAAAAAACCGACCTTTGCTAATAAATTCAAATTCTCTATTAAAATTGATTGCGCTAAATCGATGTGAACGGTTTCAAAATAGCTTGACGCAATCATCATGATATATTTTAATATATACAGATAAAAACTTACGGGAGGTTTATTGTATGACTACTCTAATTGTCGTAGTCGGTATCGTGGTCTACGTTCTGC
>JBNGED010000260.1:0-4231 GCA_049975605.1 Sediminispirochaetaceae bacterium
CCCAGACGCAGACGGCCCAGGATCAGGCTGCCGGCGGGACCGCGGCCGCAGAATCTGCGGCCGGCGGCCAAACAGGCTCAACAGGCTCAACCGGT
Organism: Sediminispirochaetaceae bacterium; assembly: GCA_049975605.1. GTDB lineage: Bacteria > Spirochaetota > Spirochaetia > DSM-16054 > Sediminispirochaetaceae > DSBN01. The sequence continues at coordinate 96 of JBNGED010000260.1, forward strand.
GCAACAGCTGCAGGCTCCCAGGCCGCGCCTGCACAGGTGGTGGCCACCAGTGCCGGGGCGATCGTTCCCTACGGGGATAATCCCAGTCAGCAGACAATCAAGTTCGAAACCGAGCAGTTCACTATTATCTTCGACAACCGCGGCGCCAAGGCTGTCTCCATCAAACTCAACAAACATATGGACGAGGGCGAGCCGCTGGAGATGGTGCAGCGAACCGGGCCCGACCAGGGAGCCTTTCAGCTCCATTTCGGCGGCGCGTACAGCCCGGCGGTTGACGCGCCGTTCTATGTGAGACGGATAGACAACAATACGATCGAGTTCTACCGTGACTTTGCGGTGCGGAACCAGCAGGGCGAGCTGGTTCCTTTTACCATAAAGAAAATTTTCGAATTCAAACCCAAGGATTATCTGTTCGAACTGCGGATTGCGATCGAGAACAGCGTCAACGAATTCCCGCCCCTCGATTTCAACGGGTATGCCTATACCCTGAGTTACGGTCCGCAGATCGGTCCGGAGATCGAAGAGCTGGACGGACGTTATGAGTATAGAAAATTTTATACCTACGCCGACGGCAAGCGCGACCGGCTGAGGATCAAGGACGGTGAGCAGCTGATCGAGGACCGGGTCATGTGGGCCGCTTTGCTGGGGAAATATTTCACGGTGATCGGAATTCCCGACGCGACCCAGTATGACATTATGCTCTCCGAGAAGCCGATGGAGACGGTGGATCCCGCTCATCGGATGTTTTTTTCCAGGCCTCTCATTCGCAGCAGCAGGAACGAGGATGTCTTCCAGTTCTATGTAGGACCGAAGCTCGCCCGCGAGCTCACCCGTTACAATGATCCGGATGAAAACGGATTCGGCACCAGCGATCTCCACCTCGAAGAGGTGATGGACACCGGCTCCGTTCTTGGATGGCTCGAATGGATCCTGAAAAAAATGCTGGTCCTCTTTCACTCCATGATTCCGAACTGGGGTGTTGCCATTCTCATTCTCACGATCGTGATCAAGATCGTTCTCTACCCGTTTACACACAAGAGCTACGAGTCTACCAGCAAGATGCAGGCACTGGCTCCGAAGATCAATGAGCTCAAGGCGAAGTACAAGGACAATCCCACCAAGATGAACCAGGAGATGGCCAACATCTACAAGACGGAGGGGGTCAATCCTCTGGGCGGATGTCTGCCGATGCTGCTGCAGATGCCTATTTTCATCGCGCTGTACGGTCTCCTGAACAAGCACTTCGATCTGCGTGGGGCGGTGTTTATTCCCGGCTGGATTACCGACCTGTCCGGGCCGGAGACAATCTTCAGTCTGCCTTTCAGTATTCCCTTTCTCGGGGCTGACATCCACCTTCTTCCGATACTTTTTGCACTGACCATGGTGATTTCAACCAAGACCATGCAGTCGCCCGGATCGGCCGGTCAGCAGAGCAGTATGAAGATGATGATGTACTTCATGCCGCTGTTTCTCTTCTTCGTGCTCTACAGCGCGCCGTCGGGGCTGCTGATCTACTGGATCATGACGAACTTCCTGACCATGATTCAGCAGAAGGCGATCTCCAAGCACCGTGCCAATGTGGAGGAAGCCGATGGAGGCGATGCCGCGGCAAATGCACAGAAACGGAGCAAGGTGAAGCATCCGCAGGCGGTCAGCGCTTCGGTTTCCAGGAACACCGGTAAAAAGGGCGCTGCCCAGAAGGGCAAAGGCGGCGGTACCGCCCGCAAGAAGAAAAAGAAATAAAACTCCTCCCAGCCCCGCCGGACGGTCTGACGGCAGCCCGGCGATGCTGTAGTTTCTTTCTACAGAAACATAGGGAGGGGTGACGATATTTTTTGATAAAGAAGTTCCTTTTAAGGAGAAACATATGATTAGAGAATTCGAAGGAAAGACCGAGAAGGAGGCGATTGATAACGCTGTCACCGAATTGAACCTCGATCGTGAGCACTTCGATGTAGAGATAATGGAGACCACCAGGGGAAGCATTTTCCGTAAGGGCAACGTGAAGATCCGGGTCTACATCGAGGAAGATGATGAGTTCGACCAGGAGCCCGCGCAGGAGGATGAACACCGGCGGGAACCAGAAGGCAGTAAACCGGTCCGCAGCAGTACCGATCCGGAGCCGCAGGACGAGTTCGAAGAAAAGATCATCGAGTACATCGAGACCCTGACCCGGAAGATGGGTTTTCCCGGACGGGCGAATGTGGCCTATCGCGAGCCGCAGAAGGTCGGGTTCAATATCGACTCCGAACATTCGGGGATTCTGATCGGGAAGAAGGGAAAAAATCTCGATTCACTGCAGCTGCTTACCAACATATATGCAGGACGGCTCGACGAGGGCCGCCGGGTGGTCATCGACGCTGAGAACTACCGCAGCCGGCACGAGGACAGTATCATCCGCAATGCGCACCGCACGGCGGCCCAGGTCCGCCGCAGCAAGCGTTCCCGTTTGCTCGAGCCGATGAATCCCTTCGAGCGTCGGCTGGTCCACACTGCGCTGAACGACATGAAGGACATCGAGACCAAGAGCGAGGGCGAGGGCCTCTACAAACAGGTCCGCATTATTTTCCGCGGAGGCAGACAGCGGCACTATTAGTTCCGGCGTCTGCAGCGCCGGCTGCACGGCAAACAGCCGCCGCGCCGGCTGCACAGGCAGCACTGGAAGCCCGGCCGTACGCCGAACAGCCGTTGATCCGGCAGTTCCGGCCGCGCGGAATCACACGAATTACACCAGGCCCGGCAGGCTATAGAGTCTGTCGGGTTTTTTTTATGGCCCCACCAGGTGGCTGCGACCCGCTGGCCCTGGCTGTTCCGCGGCCTATGGGCGTCGCTTAGCGCTCCGCCGCTCCGCAGATCAACAGTAAGAAGTCCAAATCAGGCCGGGGGATGCCTACTCGCTCTGTTTTTTCTGGTCCCGCTGATGTTTCTTGTTGAGGGCGTGAAGAACGACGAAGAAGGCGATCGAGAGTATCCAGAGCACTATGAGGATCGAGGCGGCGGCATTGTTCTTGAACCGTACCCAGAAGAAGGCGAAGTAGGAAAGAAAGGCCGATATGGCGGTCAGCAGGATGAGTATGGCGTGGTTCGACAGGCCGAAGGTCAGGAGTTTGTGGTGGATGTGCTGCTTGTCCGGGGCGTGGAAAGGAAGCTTCTTACGGGTTCGCCGGATGATGGCGGCGAAGGTGTCCAGGATCGGGATGATCAGCAGGGTGACGCCGTAGGGCAGGGCGTATGATACGTTCACGTCCTTGAAGGTGAGGATCGGCAGGGTGGAGAGCACGAAGCCGATGAAGAGGCTGCCCGAGTCGCCCATGAAGATCTTGGCCGGGGGCAGGTTGAAGAGCAGGAAGGAGACCAGGGCGCCGAAGATCGCCATGGAGATGAAGGCGGCGTTGTAATTTTCTATGGAAAAAGCTGCCAGCCCGAAGAAGAGTGCGGCTATGGCGGACAGAGAGCCCGACAGGCCGTCGATGCCGTCGATGAGGTTGATGGCGTTGGTCACTCCGATGATCCAGATGAAGGTGATGACCGGGCCGGTCCAGCCGAGATTCACCGCGGATTCGGTGAAGGGGATGTAGAGCTGTCTGAAGTAGTTCCCCGCGAAGATGAAGATACAGGCGGCGGCTATCTCCCCGTAGAGCTTGTAGTGCGGCTTCAGATCCTTGAAGTCGTCCAGGAGACCGACGAAGTGAATGATGATACAGCCGAGGACGATCGAGAAATACTGTTTGCGGAAGACCAGTTCGAAGAATTTTTCATATTCCAGGATCAGCAGGAACACGACGATGATGACGACCGATGTGAGGAAGATCCCCACGCCCCCCAGGCGGGGAATATTCCCGCTGTGGACCTTGCGCTCGTCGATGGTGTCGTACCATTTGAAGTGGTGCGCCATCTTCAGCAACACGGGAATCAGCAGGAGATTCACGATGAATGGAAAAATTCCGGCACTGATAATTACGAACAGATGATCTTCCATGTCTTTTCTCTATGTCGGCAGTTTATGGCGATTTATTCACCCTGTCAACGCGGTTCGCCTGGAAAAGGTCCTGTTGCGGGCCTGCCGGTCCGCGCGGTTTCTTCATCCGGCCCGGCCTGTCGGAAGAACCGGCGGACAAAATTGATCCGGCACAGGC
>JBNGED010000261.1:0-4210 GCA_049975605.1 Sediminispirochaetaceae bacterium
CGAGAAGCCTCGTTACATCGTCCGCTTCTCCCTGAATTGAAACCTGCTGCTGCTGCGGCGGCTGGGCCTGAGGTGATGACTGCATTGAACTTATACGGTTTTGGAGTTCAGCCACACGACTGCGTTCCTCCTGCAGTTCCCGGCGAAGACCCGCAATCTGCTGGTCCTTCGTTGAAAGCTCACTGTCGAATTCTGCGAGCATCTCGTCTTCACGGCCGCTGGTAGCTGCCGAAAGCTTCCTCTGATAGCTGCTGATGGCCTGCTCATAGGTCTTTTCGCGTTGTTCGAAGTCTTCAAGGGTCTTCAGGTACTCTTCATGACTTATCTTCAGCAGCTTCAACAGTTCCTGTTCCCTCTTTTTCAGATCTATAAGAGATTTCCGGTAGTTCGCAGCTTCGTATTTGAAACTCCGCGGGTAGTTCTCAACGATATAACTGTATAACTGTTCTGCCTTATCAAGATGACCCAGTTCATAAAATGATTCAGCGATCCAGAAGTATGCATTGGACTGATAGCTGTTGTTCGGATATTTCTCGATAAAAGTGTTCAGCTGACGGACCGCACGCTGGTATTCCTGTTGAAGGTAGAGAATTCTGCCCTTCTGGTACATTGCCTCGGCGGTAAGCGTGTGGTCAGGATACTGGACGAGGAAGAAGTCTATATTCTGGGCGGCTTTTTCGATATTGCCGAGAGCAAGATGCGAACGTCCGGTCCAATAATAGGCATCTCCATGGTATTCCTCGAGAGCGGAATTGATGATAATATCCCTGAACTGAAGCAGGGCAGCCTGGTATTCGGCATCTTCAAAAAATAAGAGCCCTTCCCTGAGATCTTCCGGAAGCGATGAGGTCTGCGCGAATGCGGGCCACGCAAGGAAAAGAAATAGAAGTACCGTTGATAGTATATTTTTTTTCATCTGTTACACCTACACTACCACTATTTTCGACGATAAACAAAGGTAAATAAAGTATTTTACCTCTATTATTTATATGTCGCCGCGGACGTATCGTACCTCTTCCTGAGGATCATCGGCCTTGAAAAAGGCGCTTCCGCTGACGAGTACGTTTGTCCCGGCTTCCCTGACCATGCGGGCGGTGTCGCGGTTGATCCCGCCGTCTACCGACGTAAGATAGGAAAGACCGAGACGCTCGGCTTCTTTCTGTAAAAAAGTAACCTTTTCAAGACAGCCGGGTATGATTTCCTGTCCGCCGAATCCCGGATTGACCGTCATGATCAGAATCAGGTCAACGTAGGGAAGGAGTTCCTGAAGATGTGAAGCAGGGGTCGAGGGAACAATGGATATTCCAGGCTTTGCGCCGGCTGCACGGATTCTCTCTATAAGCCGATGGGAGTGAACGACAGCTTCAAGGTGAAAGGTCAGATAATCGGCTCCTGCTTCGATGAACTCATCTGCATACCGTTCAGGGTCGCTGATCATAAGATGAACATCGAGGGTGAGGTTTGTCAGCTTGCGTATATCTTTCACGAGCTTCGGCCCGAAGGTTATATTGGGTACGAAATGTCCGTCCATTACGTCCATGTGTATCCAATCTGCTCCGGACGTTTGAATTCGCTCAATCGATTTCTCCAGGCAGCTGAAGTCGGCAGAAAGAATCGACGGTGCGTACAGGTGCTTTTCAATTTTCTTCATATGTATACTATGTATCAGATTCCAGACAATCTTACAATGCAAATGACTCTAATTGACTAATGTTGAGAGCATGATATAATGAATCATCACGAGGAACATGTGTATTCAACTACCAATATGGACGAGGTTACGGCCGGACAGCATCAAATTGATCACATATTGAACGAAGTTCAGAACAAAATCCGTGAGGGGTTGTTCACCGAAGCAGAGGAGTTGCTTTACCGGGCCCTTGAAATCGATTTCGAACATCTTGAAGTAGTTGATACTCAAATGCTGCAAATTCTGGAAAGAGCGACTGCCGAAGCTCAACGAAATTCACGATGACTTTGAACGGGGAGAATATCTTCTGAACCAGTGGGTCTCTTTCCAGGAATTCATCAATCGGCTGACCATACCAATAGAGCGGGAGCTCTTCGTATTGCGGCAGTGGCTGTTCGGGACCGCCCTCGTACATTTCAAGCGTGTTATGAGGTCTCAGGAAGAGCCCGATGCGGAGATCGTACTGCGTATAGGACGGTGCCACAAATCGGCAGGGAACTTTGAGAAGGCCCTCGAATATCTCGAGAGCGTCGGCCGCAAGCGACGTGAAGATGCCGAGTACCTGGCTGAAATCGCAGACTGTTACGCCCTGATAAATGAGACCAAAGCGGCAAAAGCCTTCTTTCGGGAGGCTTTTTTCATAAACCCTCAGAAGGTTAAAATACAGTTCCTTGAATCAGGACTGATTACGCGACTTGTTGCAAGAGTGCGTGATTTGGGGTATGCTGAAGAAGTGCTGCGTGAGTGGATTCCCGTGTACGGAGTTCTCTTTGGCGTGCTCAATGTTAAGCGCGAGATGCGCCCGCTGGAGTACGGTAAGCTGAAACAGTCAATATATTCACTGGAAAAACGCATCCAGGAGGAAGGGAGCGGGGGGGAAAGAGAACTCCTCATTCCAAGACTGCTGAACCGTTATTTCTGGTTGATTGACCATTACGTAAATGCACATGAGAACCGTATTCGGGTTGAAGAGGTTCTATCAAAGATAAAGATCGTAGATGAAAATATATACGAACAGTACATTAATTGAGTGGGGAAATATCTATGGCGGAAACCAACGTTGATCGTATCAGAGAACTGCTGAATGAGGAAAAGTGGACAAGAGCTACACTCAACAGTTATACGATTCAGAATTTCAAGGAACTGGATACTCTGCTGGATTCGACAGAGTCGGAAGAAGATCTGGAAGAGATCAAGAATATCTGCGATGAGCATCTTCATCATACCCGCAACAGCATCATCGGACTTTATATATCCGGCATCATAGCCCTGAATCAGCAGCTGATCGATGACTCCAACCTCGTCCAGGTTATTTCGATCTTTACCGATAATCACAAGTGGAAGATCGTGGAGTATCTCTGCAACCGCATCCTTGAATTCGGCGAGAACAAAATCGCCCTCAGCACTCTTGCCGACTGCTATGAGAACGAGAACGAGATTGAAAAGAAATATCAGGTCTGGGAACGACTCATAAAGGTTGATTTCGAAGAAGCTGATATTGTAAAGCATCTAGCGGAGAAGAAGGAAACCGAAGGCGAGATCGAAGAGGCGGTTGAGTACTACAAGAAGGCCATTCACCGATACATTAACAAGAAGCTCTTTACCAGCATCAAGGATATATGGCACAAGCTCATTGAGTATATTCCCGAAGAGACTGATCTCTTTTTTCATATCGAGAAGAAGGTCGAACGGGCGATAAATGCCGAACGGGCTGCACAGCTGCTCGAAGAACTGTACGCCAATTACAGGGAGAATGAGAACTGGGAGAAGGGGATCGAAATTCTCAAGAGGATTCTAAGCTACGATTCCCAGAGCGAATGGGCCCGCAAGGAGATTACCGACTGTTACCGGAACAAATACGCCGATCACAGTCATCTGGATGAGTACATTAAACTCTCCAACCTGACCCAGAGCTGGCGTAATGTTCACGAGGCCATCGAGGAGTTCGAGAAACACATTGCCTTCGATGCAGGCAACTTCGTATATCATAGAACGTGGGGGATCGGCAGAATACAATCGATCAAGGATAATTCAATTACCATCGACTTTACCCGCAAACGGGGCCACAAAATGAGCCTGCAGATGGCTGTAAACGCTCTTGGAAGCCTTGCCAAAGATCATATCTGGGTATTGAAGGCTGTCTGGCCTAAGGATAAGCTGAAAAAGAAGATAAAGAGTGAGAGCCTGTGGGCGTTGAAAACAATTATCAGAAGTTACGATAACGCCGCGAGCATGAAACAGATAAAAACAGAGCTGGTGTCCAGCGTCCTTACACAGAACGAGTGGACCAGCTGGAGCTCGGAGGCCCGCAAAATTCTGAAGACCGATCCTTCCTTCGGCAATCTCCCCGAAAAGGTCGACCATTATGTAGTACGGGATACGCCTATCAGTTTCGAGGAGAAGACCTATAACCGATTCAGGGCGGAGAAGAGCTTTTTTGGAAGGCTCAAGGTTCTGCGGGATTTCCTGAAGCATAACAAGGATCCCGAATCCGATTATTTCGCCGAGATGTTCGATTAC
>JBNGED010000262.1:0-1817 GCA_049975605.1 Sediminispirochaetaceae bacterium
CGGGCGTGGTGTATGAGGTGACTCGCCGGATGCATGAGAAGTCTTCCGCCGTACATGAACAGCACTCCGCAGAGCATACAGAGCAGCTGTGCGGGGGTGAAGTTGAAGGGACCTGCGGTAAGCGTCCTGCTGATCCATGCACCGCCGAAGGAGGCACCGGCGAAGGAGGCACCGCCGAAGGAGGCGCCGGGCCCCCACACATCGAGGACCGGCAGGAAGCCGATGAGCCAGCGGAGAAGGGCATACGTAAGGGTAAATAACACCGCGGTGAATACCAGCCGCAGGGTGTAGGACAGAATTCTGAAGACCAGGACGCGTGCGCTTCGGGGGTTGAGAGCTATGCGCCGCCGGTGTGAACTCCCCCGAAGCCTGTCGGAGGCCGCTGAAGCGCCCCGGGATGTTCCCCCTGCCGGCAGGTCCCGGGCATATTCCGGTCTGATGCTCCAGCTGTTGGCCAGGGCCCGATTCAGCTCTTCCTCGCCTGCTTCGGTGAGCCGGAGTTTTTTTTCATCCCCTTCAATGGGGAGTTCCTCTGCAAGGCCCTGTTCAAAGATCTCCCTCACAGCTCTATTGAGCTTCTCCTCCTGGTTCGGCTGGCAGTCGATGCCCAGGGCGCGGAATGAGGCGATGATGCTGAAGTCGGTAGACATCCTGGCTTCATGGAGCAGCTGTTCCTTCGAGGTGATACGCCCTTTCTCGATCTCGAAGAGGAACCAGCGCAGCATCTGGCGCCGCTGGTGGGTTTCGAATCGGCTGAATCCGTATTTGCTCAGGTCGATCTCCTCGTCTTCGCTGCTGCGTATCAGGTCGAAGAGAAGCTCCATGGCAGCCTTGAGGATTAGAACCGCTACGACAATACCAACGATCTGATCGAGGAGGGAGAAATGAAAATAGGTCGCAACCAGTCCGGCGCTCACTCCTCCGGCAACGATGATGTGGTTGCGTGAATCGATGGACTGGGCGATGAGGGGGACGCAACTGTGCTTGAGACCGGCATACTTCTGGTAGAACCACAGCAGCGCGCACAGACCGGCAGATACGGCCACCGCGACGAATGCGGTCCAGTCGGCGCTCAGCGGCTGAGGATGAATTATCCGCATGACCGCTTCATAGAGAGTGTATCCGCCTGTAATGGTCATGAAGAGGAGGAGGATGTAGCTGACGAGCCGCTCCCGCCCCTTTCGGACTCCGAAAAAAACGAACAGGCTGGAGATACCGTCCATCAGGGTGTCGAGGGAGTCGTTGAGCAGACCGACGCTTCCCGAAATCAGCGCCGCCGGCAGCTTGATGGCCGCCAGGACGAAATGTACGATCAGGGTCACCCTGGAGACGGATTCCGGGCTGGTCGCCTTCTCCAGGAAACGCCCTCCCCGTTCGAGGTCGGCGAGCATGAGTCCCGCCTCCCGGCGGCCTTCGTCGGTTATATGGTATGCATCGTTCTCCTTCACAGCCCAGCCGCGCTGCAGAAGGACCTGCAGCCCTCTCTCCAGGGTGGTCTCGAACCGGTTGCTGCTGCGGTCGAGGAGGTCGACGAAGACACCGAAGCGGCGTCCCATGATGCGGTAATATTCAACGAAATCGTCGAAGGTCCGGGGTCCGTCCAGGAGGGCTGCCGCCAGCATCCAGGACTGGCCGTATTCGCTGTGCCCGTGGCGCCGTCCGGGACGCCTTCCGTAATCCCGCCCTGAAATCTGCGCAGAATCCCGCCCGGACCGGGGGCGTGTTTTTTTATCATCATCTTTCATAACAGGTGAAGTATACCGTGACTTCGGTGATTGGAAAATAGTGTTCAAGATCGTGGGGATGTAAAAAACCGC
>JBNGED010000262.1:1917-4207 GCA_049975605.1 Sediminispirochaetaceae bacterium
CCGGCGCCGGACGACAGCCGGCTTCACAGCACTGCCGGCCCCAGAGGCCTGTTCTACGTGCTGAAGCTCGCCCTGACGGTCTTTCCCGCGGGAACATCTTCGGTGAGCCAGACGTTTCCGCCGATCACCGCGCCCTTCCCTATGCGGATCCGGCCGAGAAGGGTGGCGCCGGAGTAGATGATCACGTCGTCCTCGAGGATGGGGTGGCGGTCGATTCCCTTGATCGGGTTGCCGTCCTTGTCGAGGGGAAAACTGCGCGCCCCGAGGGTGACGCCCTGATAGAGCCTGACGTTGCGGCCGATGATCGTGGTCTCCCCGATGACCACACCGGTACCGTGGTCGATGAAAAAACGTTCGCCGATCCGTGCTCCGGGATGAATGTCGATCCCGGTCTTTGAATGGGCTATCTCGGTAATGATCCGGGGAATGAGGGGGACTTTCTGTATGTAGAGTTCATGGGCGAGCCGGTAATAGGTAAGGGCCAGGAGACTGGGATAGGCGAAAATGGTCTCACCGATGCTGATGCTGGCGGGATCGCCTTCGTAGGCCGCCTGGGCGTCGGTGGAGAGCAGGTGGCGGATTGCGGGCAGCCGTTCGATCAAGTGCTGGGCGGCATCATCGCCCTTCACCTGGCAGTCCGCGCACACTCCGGCGCTGCGGTGATCGCATTCGAAGCAGTAGCCGCGCCGGACCTCTTCACTCAGATGATGATACACGTCGTCCAGGATGCTGCCGAGGTGGTAGTGCAGAAGCCTGTCCTTGATTCCCGGGTCCCCGAAGTAGCCCGGGAAGAGGACCGTTCTGAGCTGTTCGATAATATCAGCCAGCACTGTGACCGAAGGCATCGGTACCTGCTCGAAGCCCTGGTTATAGATACTTCCGAGGACCTCGCTGGTGGACATCTTCCGGGCGATCTCTTCGATAAAGTTCCCGCTGATGAATCCGCGGGGGATTTCATTGTCAGCCATTCGCTTCCCCTTCATCTATGTTTCCTGGTCGTACAGTGGCGTCGAGAGGTACCGCTCTCCCCCCGAGGGGAGGAGCGCTACGATGAGCCTGTCCTTGTACTCGGGTCTGCCGCCGACCTTCAGCGCTGCAGCGACGGCAGCGCCGGAGGATATGCCGCAGAAGATCCCCTCTTCACGGGTCAGGCGGCGGGCCGTATCGAAGGCCTCTTCATTTTCTATAGTGATCACCTCGTCGAAAATATCCGTATTCAGTATATCCGGAATGAAACCGGCGCCGATTCCCATGATCTCATGAGAGCCCGGCTGACCACCCGACAGGATTGGTGAACCGGCCGGTTCCACCGCGCATATCCTGATGGCGGGATTCCTGGCCTTCAGGGTCTCGGCGATACCGGTAATAGTGCCTCCCGTACCGACCCCCGCCACGAAGACCGCGATAGTACCGTCCGTGTCGTTCCAGATTTCTTCCGCCGTGGTCCGGCGGTGGGCAGCCGGATTGGCGGGATTGACGAACTGGCCGGGAATGAAGCTCCTGCCGTGTTCGGCGGCAATCTCCTGCGCCCTCTGGATGGAACCCTTCATACCTTCGGCTGCCGGCGTCAGTACGAGCTCGGCCCCGTACGCCCTGATGATCTTCCTGCGTTCGACCGTCATGCTGTCGGGCATGACGATGATCAGCCGGTACCCTTTGACCGCGCAGACCTGGGCGAGTCCGATGCCGGTGTTGCCGGAGGTCGGTTCGATGATGACGGTGTCCTGATCGATCAGCCCCTCCTGCTCGGCGGTCTCGATCATCGACAGGGCCGGGCGGTCCTTCACCGATCCGGCCGGATTCATATACTCGAGCTTGACCGCAATGGAAGCTCCCGGGTCGGCGTTCAGGCGGTTGAGGCGAACAAGCGGTGTATGACCGATCACCTGATTGATATTTTCATATATCTTCATCCGTGCCTCCTGTAAGCACTACTCGTCCCGGTGCATACCCTGATAGACATCCGTCCTTGTCAGGGCGTACGAAACTCTCCAGTCGTAGTACCGCCGGGAGATCTCCGCATCCAGCACCACGAGTTCGAGGCTGATGGTCTTCTCATTGCTGCCGGATTCGTCCGGTATCGCGAGTTCGAAGCTCTTCTTCCGGTCTTCAAATGTAAGACTGAAGCGGATTGCCGTTGGTCCGGCGGCTTCTATCGTGAGACTTCCCGACCGTAAATCCCCGTCTCTGCCGGTGAATTCGTACGGTCTGACATCGCTGAAGGACTCGAGGTCCGAGCGTTCCTTGAAGTCGACATCTTCACGCAGCAGCCACTGCATCTCGTAGAGGA
>JBNGED010000263.1:0-4190 GCA_049975605.1 Sediminispirochaetaceae bacterium
TTCTCTGGTTCCGCATGGAGGACTCAGCATGATCCTGCTCAACCTGGCCCTGCAGGCGGCCCTGTGCAGCGGAGTTCTACTGGGTTTGTATCTCTTCTTCCGCAAGACACCTTCCGCGGAAGTATTCTTCTTCCATTTCGCCCTGCTGGGTTTCGCCCTGTCGAGTCTGCGGGTACTTGCCCTTCCTCTGGCCCTTCAGCTGACCAGCCTCTTCTCGCTGCAGCCGTTTTCCAAGCTCATCATGTTCGGCAGGTTCTTCACTATTCTGTGTCTCTTCCTGTCGGGGCTGTTCTCCACCGGCCTGACCTTTCAGAAGCAGGGGGGATACCTGCTCATCGTCTTCGTGATAGCGCTGATTATTTCCACCCTGATGCCCCTCGACTGCACGGCCTTCTATCCGTCCCTCGTCTGCAGACTCGGCCAGGATACCGGATTCAGCATAGCCTACTATCTCATCAGCGCCTTTGCCGTTCTGAATTACGTGTATGCCTCTTCCCTCCACTCGAGCAGAGACTACACCTTCAACGCCCTGGCGCTCCTGCTTGTGATTGCGGGAATGGAGATCTGTTACCACTGGGCGCACCTCCCCGTGGGAATCGCCGGCGCGCTTCTCATCGCAGGCGGGGCGGTTATCTTCGCCCAGCGCACGCACGCAATCTATCAGTGGTTCTAAACTTGTGTAAAAATTGAGGACCTCAGATCATGAGGTACCAGGTGAGCATCCCGACGCCTACCGGCAGGATGATATTGTCCATGTCCCGGGTGGGAAGCATTTCGAGCAGGGTAGCGGCAGCGGCGATGGTCATGGCCGCCTGGAAAGTGGGCAGAATGCCGACGGCCACTGCAAGTACCGTTCCGAAGCAGGCCAGGCTGCCGGCGATCGTCTTGCCGCCGGTGTACAGAATCTCGATCCGGCCGAACAGCTTGCCGAAGAGGCCGGAGAACCCGTCGCCGAAGGCCAGCGCGTAGATCGCCATAGCTGCAGCCGGCTGCGGATACAGCATGAGGGCGAGCATCGCGCCTATTCCCAGGGTGATGGGTCCGAATACGATACCGTCTCCGTCCCTCTGCCTGGCTGCCGCGGCAGTGAGCAGTGAAACGACGGCCACATTCCTGCCCTTCACCCGCTGAGTCTCCGCCCAGGTGTAGAAGAGGGTCCCGCCGGCCAGGATGAATATGGTCACGTCCACATTCAGAGCCGCCATCAGGGGAACCATGGCAACCAGCATATGTATGGATTTGCGGATTAGTTCGGTCTTTACTTCACTTTTTCCAACTATACTTTTTACTTCAGCTATCGAGCTCATACGATCCGTTCCTTCTTCCAATTCGAGGCTGTTCTTACTATGAAGCTGCAAATAGTATGCCAATACACTTACTGTGTATAGAGAATTTCTAATTAATTATCTGCAATAAAGATAAAAAAGTTTAGCATCTGCAGACAAGACTGCTGCAAAAAAAAGGTATATTTTTCTATACACCGCTATTCACAAAAGACTACACTTTCGTTCTGATAAGATACCACATTCAGGGCCCGGAATCAATCACACCGGGCCCCTGTTCACGCCGGCCGGATGAAATATTCTAATGCGCCCAGTCGCTGCCGGAGGTGATCAGCATGATATCGCCGATTCTGCTCTTCGTGTACCTGGCGATTGCATTGCATTTGGTCTTGAACAGTAAAAACACCTTCCGGTCGATGTCGGAGAGGGTCTCGAAATTCCCCTGTCCCTTACCGATAACCGTGTCCGCGGAGTAGAAGAGATCTCTGAACTCCGGGGTGCACATCTCCATCAAGGTCCCCGCGGTGTCGCTTCCGCTGGAGATGACCCTGACGAGACTGGTGAGGCCGATCTCCTCCGCGTCTTTCATGGTCGCATCGTTGATTATGGGACTGTTCCGTACCGCTACGGTAATCCCGATCCCGGGATACTCCTCCCGAATCAGTTCGATCAGCAGCATATCGAAGACGATCTCCCCCGCATTGTCGGCCAGGTAGAGCAAGGAGGAAGAGTTCCGGAGGCTCTCCCTGAGCTCCTCCAGTCTGAAGCGGGAGGGATCTTCGGTCTTTATCCGCATCACCTCGTCTTCAACGATTTCACGCAGTGTTTTATCCAGGTCCAGATCGTGGTTGGCTCCCAGATCGATACTGTTGCCGGCGATGGAGAATTCGATCGCCGACAGAAGCGGATCGGAAGCCGCCCGGATCAGACTGCGGACCTCCGGGGCAATCCTGAGGGCGATCCGGTTGCTTTCGCGCTTGTCTTCCTCGAAGGGGTCCTCCACGCCGGTGACTTCTTTGACCACATTATTAACAATGTAAGCCATCTCCGGAGGACGGGCATCGAGGGAAAAGGTCGGCAGCAGCCCGGCGACTTTCTCCAGGATCAACTTCTCGCGCTGCTCATCGTCGCCGGTACGCCTGGCGATGTTGAGAGCCAGATTCATGAAGCAGATAAAACAGTCGGTGTAGGTGCGCATGTATACTCCGTGCTCAGCCGATCGTTTCGATCACTTTATCGATGATGGTACGCAGAGCCTTTGATGAACTGCTGTCAGGAGACTTGATAATGAAGTGGTCTCCCCGGTCTTCGGCTTCCATAAGATCCTGCTCCATCGGTATTGCGCCGAGGAAGGGGACCTGCATCTCCTCCGCAGCCTTCCGGCCGCCGTCCTTCCCGAAGATCGGGATCTCCTTCCCGCAGTGGGGACAGATGAGTCCGCTCATGTTTTCCACTATACCGAGGACAGGCACCTCGAGCTGCCTGGAAAAGTTAACGCTCTTCCGCGAGTCGAGGATGGCCACCTCCTGCGGAGTGGTGACGATGATGCTCCCGTCCAGACCGGGGATCAGCTGGGCAACGGTGAGGGGCTCGTCGCCGGTTCCGGGAGGGGTATCTACAACCAGGTAATCGAGATCGCCCCAGTTCACATCCGCGAGGAACTGCTTGATGACGCCGATTTTGAGGGGACCCCGCCAGATCACCGGAGTATCCGGTCCATGGCCTGCCATGGAGAGGCTGACGACTTTGAGGTTCTTGATGACTTCGAAGGGCTCGATACCGTCGTCGTAGGAGAGCAGCTGTGCATTGTCGGCCCCAAGCATCTTGGCCACGTTCGGACCGTGCAGGTCGGTATCCATAAGACCTACTCTGAATCCCTTTTCAGCCAGAGTAAGAGCGAGATTCACCGAGACTGTGGTCTTTCCTACGCCGCCCTTCCCGCTCAGCACGACTATTTTGTGCTTGATGCCTTCCATGCGTTTTTTCAGCCGGGCATCCTGCGCCTGTCTTTGTTCTTCCTGTGTAGTCATTGTTTTTCCTTTTTAATCAATTTTTTATAGCGTACTAGGATGAAACGAGTTCCGTAATACCGGCCCATATCGTCCTCAGTCTCCGGGTGATCTCATCCTCATGCAGACACACGTAAGGCTGCAGATCGGCAACCGAGTCGACCACCCGTCTATCGTACGGTATTTCTCCAAAATATCGAATTTTTTGTGCCCCGGCAAATTCTTTCAGTTCCGCCGTCTTTTCCAGATTGATAGTGCTCTTGTTGACTATCATTCCAACCGGAATGGAAAAATGGCCGGCCAATTGTACAACACGTTTGGCGTCATGTATACCTGCCACGGTCGGTTCGGTGGTCAGCACAATAAGGTCCACCCCGGTCATGGCGGACATCACCGCGCAGCCGGTACCCGGAGGACCGTCGATCAGGACGTATTTCTTGTCCAGCTCTTCACCCAGGGACCGTGCCTTGGTACGCACTTCCTGCACCAGCTTACCCGAGTTCTCCTCCCCCGCGAAGAGGTGGGCGTGAACCATGGGACCGAACTTCGTCTCCGCGGTATACCACCGTCCGGCATCGCTGGTCCGGAATGAGAACGCGCCTTCGGGGCACACCAGTCCGCACACCCCGCAGCCTTCGCAGGCCACCGGATCGACTTCGGCAATTTTTTCCGCAATGCCCGCCTTCTCGGCGGGTCTCGCGTTCCCCGTGTTCCCCGCGCTCTCCACGTTCTCCGCAGCTCCTGCATTTCCCGGCTGCCCGACCGATACCATACTCAGGGCGTCGAATCGGCAGGAGTCAATGCAGAGGCCGCATCCGGTACAGCGGTCGGCATTCACTTCCGCGATCTTACCCCCGCTGAATTCGTAGGTCCCGGTCCGCTCGGGATGCAGCAGCAG
>JBNGED010000264.1:0-4177 GCA_049975605.1 Sediminispirochaetaceae bacterium
GTTACAGTCTGGCGGCGTCTATAAGCCTGGCGGCATCTATAAGCCTGGCGGCGTCTGTAAGCCTGGCGGCATCTGTAAGCCTTGCGGCGTCTATAAGCCTTGCCGGGCTTGGCGGCGGCTTAAACGGCCTCACCGGACCTCACCGGCTTGGCGGCGGCCGGAAAAATATATATATTTTACGCAACGACACTTAGAAGAGGTACATCGATACGTATGCGGAATACATATCCCGGCCAGCGCCGGAAAACCATACGAACAGTTCATCATTCTTTTCCGGTGCTGCTTGCAGCCCTGGGGGTAATGCTCACGGTCCTCATCACCGGGTGCGGTACGGGAGAGCCCGAAGAGGTCACCGCCAACGACTTCGCCCTCGGCACTACCTGTTCCATCAAACTCTTCGGGACGGGGAACCGGAAACACCTGCAGCCGGCACTCGACATCGCGAAAGGAGTCGAAGAGAAGATGAGCGTCCACCTTGAGGGTTCCGAAATAAGCCGGGTGAACGAACAGGCCGGTGAAGAGCCTGTACAGGTCTCGGAAGAGACGTTTGCCCTCGTACAGCGGGCTTACCAGTACTCGGCGATGGGCGAAGGGATCTTCGATCTGACCATCGGCCCCCTGGTCTCCCTCTGGGACATCGGCTCCGGTAACGAAAAGGTCCCCGAAGATCAGGAAGTCGGGGACGCCCTGCAGCTGGTTGATTATCACGATCTGATTCTGGATCATGAGGAAAAAAGGATCGGCCTGCGCCGCGAGGGGATGCGGATCGACCTCGGAGCGATCGCCAAGGGCTACGCCGCCGCCCTGATGGTGGAGTACCTGGAAGAGCAGGGAGTAAGCTACGGCATAATAAACCTCGGCGGCAACGTCTACGCCTTCGGCGAGAAGAACGGCAGCGGCCCCTGGAAGATCGGCATCCAGTCCCCCGATGACGAACGGGGCCGGTACATCGGGGTCCTGGAGATCCGGGACCGCGCGGTAGTCACCTCGGGCAAGTACGAACGCTACTTCACAGAAGAAGGACGTAGGTACCACCACATCCTGAACACGGAGAACGGGTATCCCGTGGAAAACGGGATCGCCAGCGTCTCGATCGTGTCGGTGGATGCCACTGCCGCCGACGCCCTGTCGACCCTTGTATTCGGCCTTGGCCTGGAGAAGGGCCTGCGGCTGAGCGAAGAGCTGGAAGATGTGGAGGCCATCATCATTACCGAAGCAGATGTGGTGTACACGACCTCCGGACTGCGGGATTCATTCCGGCTGACAGACAGCCGGTACGACAGGGGAGAGGCGCGTCACCTCATCCCGGAAGAGCGCACAGAAGGAAAAAGCTGAGGCCTGCGCAGAGAATAGTCAGCGACACCTGTTCGAGCAGACCGTTCATCCACCGTCCCGGCTCCTTCCTCACCAGACTCCGGAGAGAGAACAAAAGCGGTACTGCGGTGAGTCCGCTCAGACTGCAGTGGAGCGGAACCCCCGGGGCGAAGCCCGTAAGGCCCAAAAGCACTGAGGCCCCTGCGGCTGAGAAGAATATCTCGAGCCGGCCGAAGCCGGTGCCGAAACGTACCGCCAGTGTCCGTTTACCCGATGCGGCATCGCCTGCAATGTCCCGGAGGTTGTTCACCGACAGCAGCGTAACCCCCAGCAGTCCAACGGCGGCCCCTCCCAGCAGATGAGCATATGAAAAATCCGGCCCCGCCTGAAGATAGTAACTGCCCAGGACCGCCACGGGACCGAAGTAGATGAAGACGAAAAGTTCCCCCAGACCAAGCTTCCCAAGCGGATAAGGGCCGGCGGTGTATGCTGCCGCCAGAAAGATGGCCGATGCTCCCACCAGGAGGATCGGCAGACCGCCTTTAAGAACGAGGGGGAGACCGAAGAGCACCGCGCTCCCGATGCTGAGAGCGGTCAGCAACATCATCGATCGGGGGCTGATTATCCCCAGGGCGGTCATTCTGGGCGGACCGAGTCTGTCGATGCCGTCCACGCCCCCTAGGAAGTCAAACAGATCGTTGGCGAGGTTGGCGGTGATCTGGATCGAGATAGCCGCGGCAATGGTGAAGAGCGTGAAGAGGAGACTGAAGCGGTCCGCCTGCCGGGCCAGACCGGCGCCGATCAGGACGGGGGCGATCGAGATTGCGAGCGTTTTCGGACGGGAGGCCCTGACGGCTGCCTCGATCTTCACGGCAGATTACCTCCGAAGATACTCCGGTACGGCAGGGAGCATGTCCAGCAGCCTCCGCTTCCGCACGCTCATGTTGTGCTGTAGTCCGAGGGATTTCCACGGCAGCTCGAAGGCCAGACCCATCAGCTGCTGGTAGTAGAGAATCGGTATGCTCTTCCCGGGGGCGAAGGCCTCCAGGTTGGCGTGGCAGAGGGGGCAGGGGGTGATTAGCACCTGTGCTCCGCTTTCCCGGGCCTGACCGAGGATCTGATGCACGAGCGCCCGGGATGTCGCCGGGTTATACAGGGAACTGTGAAAGCCGCAGCACTGGTTCTGCGAAGGATACTTCACCGGGTCGCCGCCGAGATCACGGATGAGTTCCTCAAGACTTACGGGATTCCAGGGACTTTCACCGTCCGTATAGGCCGTCTGAATTGAGCTCGGACTGTAGAGGTGACAACCGTAGAAGGGGGCGACCTTCAATCCCCGAAGCGGACGCCGAACCTGCTGTCTCACGGCGGCGCGGCCGATGTCTTCCCGCAGAACGTAGAGAAAATTGCGTGGCCGGCTGGTGCCCTGGAACCTCAGGTTCTCTCCCTCGAGCCTCGTGTTTACCTGTTTGCGTGTGTCCGGGTTCGTGGTGAGGGTGTGATACGCCTCCGCCAGGATGTACTGACAGGTATTGCAGATCGTGACGAGGTCCAGCTGCAGGCGTTCGGCGAAGGTGAAGTTCCGTGCATTCAGCAGCAGGGACTGGAAGGCGTTCCTGTCCTGAAGGTGGGCCCCGCCGCAGCAGGAGACCCGGTCCAGCTTGATGAGTTCGATTCCGAGTACCTCCGCAACGGCGAAGGTGGCCTTCAGCAGTTCGGGTTCCGCCATCTGGGGGTTGCATCCCGGGTAGAGCGCGTAGCGGTTCATTGGCTTCTCCTCATCAGTCTCCGGATCTGCCGGTATCCCCGGCTGCGGGGACGCAGCGGATTGATGACCAGCTTCCCGTGAAGAAACATTCTGATTCCCCGCCGGAGCATTGTTATCATTCGGAACCGCATGGCGTAGACCGCGAGGGGGAACTCATTCAGCAGACCGTTGAGCAGGAGATTCAGCTGAAATCCCCTCGTGTGGCGGGCGCGGACTCCCCCGGGGCTGCTGCCGCTTCGCAGGACCTCCTGGTGGAGACGGCTCACCTTCGCGAAGGGGTCGATCTGTTTCGGACATACCTCGGTACACTTCAGGCACTTGATACATTCCCACACCCCGGTCCCGGCATGCCCGACGGTTATAAGCCGTCCCGGGCGAGCGTCCCGTACATCCTTTGCGAAGCGATAGGACCTGACGATGGCCGCGGGTCCGAGAAAATCCGGCTGAAGGGGGATGACCGGACAGGCGGAATAACAGGCCCCGCACATGATGCAATGATCGGCATCGTCGATGGCATTGATGCTTCCGATAAAGAGCAGCCGGGAGGCATGTGCCGCGTTTCCGACCGGCGGCGCACCGGCAGATGCCGCCGCAGCCGCTTTAACCGGCTCCAGGTATGGAGCGCTGCGGGAGATTTTTTCCCAGAAATCGTCCATATCGCAGATCAGATCGCGGATGACCCGGCTCCGATCGAGGGGCTCCACCGTGAGCTTACGGCCGAACTCCATCACGAGATCCCGGACCGGCGTGGAACAGGCAAGCACCGGCTTACCGTTGACCTTCATGGAGCAGGAGCCGCAGATTCCGTGACGGCAGGAACGCCGGTAACTCAGGGTGTGATCGTGCTCCGTCTTGATACGCTCAAGCAAATCGAGCAGCTGATCGTTGTGCTGGTACGGCAGATCGTACGAGTCGTAGGAGTGCGACTCTCCGCGGAACGCGTCATAGCGGAAGATGTGCAGGCGTACAGTTTCAGGTGCCAATTTTTTTCTCCCATGCAGTCTCCGGAGGGCGGACCGGATGGAAGCGCACCGGATGGTAATCCAGGGCTGGCTACGACTCTTCGAAGTGAAAAAAAGTGTGCGAGAGGTAATT
>JBNGED010000265.1:0-4175 GCA_049975605.1 Sediminispirochaetaceae bacterium
GGCCTGGTCGGGCCGGGCCAACCAGGCCAGGCAGAGCCGTGCATAGCAGGCCCGGCCCGGCACTGCATCAGAAGGCTTCCATCAGTGTGATATATATGCCGAAGGAATCCGGCGTCAGGCCGATGTCGAAGCGGATGTGGGCTTCACTGGGGGGGCTGACGGCGAACCGGATTCCGGCCCCCATGCCGGGTTTGATTTTTTTCAGGGAAAAATCGGCCGCCTCCGCCGCGACCTCTCCCGCTTCGGCGAAGAGGGTCAGACCCCAGCGCGGGGTCATCTTCCAGCGGACCTCCCCCTGTACTGCCGCCAGGTTCCTGTCCCGGTACCTGCCATACGGATATCCCCGCCCGACGAAGAGTCCGCCGAGCTGGGGCAGGTACATGAAGGGGACCTCGCCGAAGCTCATCACGCCATATCCTCTGAGGGCCAGTATCACTTCACTGTTAAGCGAAAAAAAACCGCGGGCATCGAGCTCGATGCACTGAAAGGCCGGTCCCGAATTCCAGTCCCGCGGAAAAAAGAGGGGCTTCACCAGCAGGAGTGTACCGGAGTCCGGATAGAGGGGATCTGTACGGCTGTCCCACATGAGGGTGAATCCCGCTCCGACGGCATGCTCGCCGGATCCTTCCTGCCCCGCGTACAGTTCGATCAGACCGCCGGACTCGATCCCGGTATAGGTACCGGCTTTGAAATCGAAGGCCGGCCCGGCGAACATTGAGCGATAGAGCCTGAAGAAGGCCGTTCCGCGCCCCTCGACCTTCTGTACGGTATAGGTCTCTTCGACGCCGTCCACCTGGCCCAATCCATAGAAAACGGAGGGTGTGTTGAAGAAGCCTCCTTCTACCTCCACCCGGTTGCGGTCCTCCCGCCAGGCATAATCGGCCCCCAGGGTGAGCTCGGCCTGCCGCATCCAGGTATAGGTGGCGCTGCCGAACAGCTGCAGAGAATCGCCTTCCTGCGCCCGCCTGCGGTCCCATACGGACATGCAGCCCCCGGCGATCCCGGTGTCGCTGGTGTAGAAGGCGAAGGGCAGCACCGAAAAGGAACTGATGTCGGCGGCGGCGCTGTCCGCAGCTTGGCTGACATCGCCGTCATCGGCATAGAGCGCCATGACCGCCGCGAGCATGAACAGCGCTGCTATTACAGCGGCCGAAGCTCTTCGCGAAGATGTAACTTTCAGCAATGCACTTAACACTGTACTCCTCCCGTGCTTCCGATCATTGTATCGTTGGCTGCATGATACAGAATAAAGGACGGGAAAGAACATAGGGATTATTACGAATTTTTTCTTTTTTCTGTGGGAAAAACCGGCCTCCGGATAGTACACCGCGGCAGCTGCGCTGTTACTGTCCGGAGAGCTCCGTTACCGCGCCGAGAAAGACGCCGGCACTCACATTTCGCCCCGTAAGGATGAAGACCGCCTTCCGCCCGCTGACGTCGATCTTCCCCTGCAGGGCCGCTGCGAGACCGACCGATGCCGAGCCTTCCGCCATGATCTGCTCCTGTTCGAAGAGGGTCCGCATGGCCAGCCTGATATCGTCCTCCTCCACAGTTTCGATCTTCTCCACCAGCCGGGAGGCGATTGCGTAGGTGAGCGGAGTGAGGGTCCCCAGTAATCCGTCCGCGAGAGAGGGCTTGATATCGACGCTTTCGTGGCAGAAGCCGTCTCTGAATGAGAGAAAGGCCCCCGGTGCGGCAGCCGCTTCGACTCCATACACCCGGGCGTCCGGTCTTCCGGCTTTGACCGCAGTCGCGATTCCCGAAATGAGCCCGCCCCCTCCAACCGGGACGATCACCGCGTCGGCATCGGGCAGTTCCTCGAGGATTTCCAGGCCGATGGTTCCCTGCCCGGCTATAACGAGGGGATCTCCATGGGAGTGAACATATCGGCGCCCCGTCTCCTCCCGGTACCGCTGGGCGATTCCATAGGTCTCCAGGAAATCCCGGCCCTCTTCCCGTACCTCCGCCCCATATGACAGGATACGGGCCTTCTTCGTCTCCTCGGCGCCGGAAGGAACGAAGACGGTGGTGCGGGGACGGCCGAAGCGGGAAGCCGCGTAGGAGAGGGCCGCCCCGTGGTTCCCGCTGGAACAGGTGAGCAGACCCTGCTTCTTTTCCTCTTCAGAGAGGGATGCCAGAACATTGCAGGCTCCCCGGACCTTGAAGCTGCCGGTCACCTGAAAACACTCGGGCTTGAGATAGACCTCGGCCTCCAGGAGCCGGCTCAGGTTCGCTGAATAAATGAGCGGCGTCGGCTTGATGCAGGATTCTATCCGTCGGCGGGCCATCCATATCTGGTCCGGGCCGACGAGGGCCTCATGTGCTTGAAGATTCTCCGTATCCCTGTTTTTTCCCATTTTCTCCCCCCATACCTCGCTTCCGAATGGTGGCATGGAACGGGATAATTGTCCATATGAAGTTGATTTGCCGGCTCAATATGAGATAGGATGCCGTATAGGGAAACGCATTCGCCAGGAGGCACAATGAAACCATCCCCCGGGTCCGCCCGTATGGGCATCGAACCGGTACTGCCGCTGCTGTTCAAGCTGTCCATCCCGAGTATCATCGGAATGGCGGTACAGGCCCTCTACAACGTAGTCGACAGCATCTACATCGGTCATGTAAGCAAGGAAGCCCTCTCAGCTCTGACCCTCGCCTTTCCCATCCAGATGGTGCTCATCGCCCTGGCGGTCGGCACCGGCGTGGGAGCGACCTCGCTCATCTCCCGGACCCTGGGAAAAGGTGACCGCGAGACTGCCGGTCAGATAGCCGAACACGTGGTGATCATCGCTCTCGTTCTCGGGGGCCTGGTCGCACTTGCGGGAGCCCTCTTCGCCCGGCAGCTGATTGGTATTTTCACCGATATCCCGGAGCTGATCCAAATGGGGTCGGACTACATCCGCATTATAATGGTCGGATCGATCGCCCTCTTCGTGCCCATGCTGTTCAACGGAATTCTGCGGGGCGAGGGGAACACTTTCATACCAATGCTGACCATGATCATCGGCGCCGTCCTCAACATCATACTCGATCCTTTTTTCATCTTCGGGATCGGATTTTTCCCGGAACTCGGGGTCAAGGGGGCCGCGGTGGCCACGGTACTGTCGAGGATCGTTTCCGGGACATTCATCATCCGGATTCTCTTCAGCGATAAAAACGAGATCAAGATCAATATGCGTAAGCTCCGGCTGCAGCTGGAGATCTACCGGCGGCTCTACAGCGTCGGATTGCCGGTCATGCTCATGCAGCTCCTCGGAAGCGTCATGCTGGCAGGGGGCAATCTGATCCTGGGCGGCTTCAGTACTACTGCCATCGCCGTGTTCGGAATATTCTTCCGCCTGCAGTCTTTCGTCTTCATGCCGATTTTCGGACTCGGCCAGGGCGTCATGCCGGTTGTGGGCTACAACTTCGGCAGCGGCAATTCCAGCCGCATGAAGGAGACCGCCCGGATCGCCTATCTTACCGCCTTCTCCTTCACTCTGCTGGGATTTCTGATCTTCCAGAGCTTCAGCCGGCAGCTGATCACCATGTTCAATACCG
Organism: Sediminispirochaetaceae bacterium; assembly: GCA_049975605.1. Taxonomy (GTDB): domain Bacteria; phylum Spirochaetota; class Spirochaetia; order DSM-16054; family Sediminispirochaetaceae; genus DSBN01. Next base: position 3,541 of record JBNGED010000265.1, read on the forward strand.
ACCCCGAACTGGTCCGCATCGGTGTTGAGGCGCTGAAGCGCATCAGTATCGGCTTCCTGTTCGTCGGGCCCACCATCATGAGCGCCAGTATCTTCCAGGCCATCGGCCGGGGGACTCCCAGTCTGATCATCGGCTTTCTCCGGGCGATCGTTCTGCTGCTGCCGATCATGTATGTGCTCGGGAAGCTGTTCGGTCTGTCGGCGGTCTGGTATGCCTTTCCGATCGCCGAACTGCTGACCTTCTTATTCGCATTCACCTGGATGATGACAGTCCTGCGGAAGCTCCTTCATTCCATCGAGGGGGAACCGGCATGAACAAGCCGGAGCTGCGGGAGTGGATAGAACAGAATGCGCAGCTCAGCTTCTCCCGTTCGGGAGGTCCGGGAGGCCAGTACGTGAACACTTCCGATACCAAGGTGACCCTGCATCTTCCGCTCACCTCTATCCCCCTCCCCGATCGGCAGAAGCGGAGGGTCCTTGAGAGACTGGAGGGCCGGACCAACAGCGCCGGCGAACTCGTCATGTACTCGTCCGAGACCCGCAGTCAGGCGAGGAACCGGGAACTGGTCCTCGAACGGACTCACCGGATGATCCTGGAGGCCCTGGTGCCGGCTAAAAAGCGGCGCCCCACCCGCC
>JBNGED010000266.1:0-4170 GCA_049975605.1 Sediminispirochaetaceae bacterium
CACAGGTTCCCGGTCCGACCGGGAACCTGTGCCCTTTTCCAGAACGGAGATTGTTCATGAGTTTTCAACTATTTTTCCAGCATCTGGCCAACGGCCTGTCCCTCGGCAGCCTGTACGCCCTGATAGCTATCGGCTACACCATGGTGTACGGCATCCTGCGCCTGATCAACTTCGCCCACGGCGAAATATTCATGATCGGCGTGTATATCGCATTCTACCTGGTGACCCTCTTCGTGCTGCCGTGGTTCGCGGCCTTCGTGGTCGCCCTGGGGATTACCTGTATCCTGGGAATGGGAGTGGAACGGATAGCCTACCGCCCCCTCAGGGACCATCCGAGGATATCGGTAATGATCAGCGCCATCGGCGCGTCATTCTTTATCCAGAACCTGGCCATCGTGGTCTTCGGCGGACGGCCGAAGACCTTCCCGGTGCCGCCGGTTTTCGGCAAGATCATCACCATCGGCGGGGTGAACATCGTTTCGATTACCTTCATCATTCCGATCATCACCTTCATCGCCCTGGCGATCCTGCTGTTCATCGTCAACAAGACCAAGACGGGCATGGCGATGCGGGCGGTCTCCACCGACCACGAGACCGCGCGTCTGATGGCCATCGACGTCGACATAATCATATCGATCACCTTCGCCATCGGTTCGGGCCTGGCGGCCATCGGGGGCATCATGTGGGGGCTCAAGTACCCGCAGCTGCTTCCGATCATGGGCCTCATCCCCGGCCTGAAGTGCTTCATCGCGGCGGTGGTCGGAGGAATCGGGAATATCAAGGGGGCCGTACTGGGCGGCTTCCTGCTCGGCCTGATGGAGATCATGATTATCGCCTTCCTGCCCTCCCTCTCCGGCTACCGTGACGCCTTCGCCTTCATCCTGCTGATCGTCATACTGCTGGTCAGACCCTCAGGAATACTCGGAAGCGTACAGGGGGAGAAAGTATGATTACGAAGAGGCAGAATATCACCTATACCCTTGCCGCTCTGGCTGTCTTTGCGGGGATCCTCTTCCTGCTCGATGCAAACCTGGGAGCATATCCGAAGCGGATATTCATTCTGGCGGGCATCTACACAACCCTGGCCCTCAGTCTCAACCTGATCAACGGGTTCACCGGACTGTTCACCCTGGGCCACGCCGGCTTCATGGCCGTCGGCGCATACACCTGCGCCCTCCTCACCATGCCGCCGGACCTGAAGACGATGAATTTTTTCCTCAAACCTATCGTCCCCTTCCTGGCCAACGTGCAGTGGCCCTTCCTGCCGGCCCTCCTGATGGGCGGCGTCCTCGCGGGGATCATCGGCTTCCTGATCGCCGCCCCGGTCCTGAGACTGCGGGACGACTACCTCGCCATCGCCACTCTCGGCTTCGGCGAGATCATCAGGATCATTTTCACCAACACCCAGTCCCTAACCAACGGAGCCCTGGGACTCAAGGGTCTGCCGCGCTTCACGACGGTGTGGTGGAGCTGGGGAATCGCCGCCGTCACAGTGTTTTTCATGGTGAACCTCATCAACAGCAGCTACGGCAAGGCATTCAAGGCGATCCGCGAGGACGAGGTGGCCGCCGAGGCGATGGGGATCAACCTTTTCAAACACAAAGTGATCTCCTTCACCATCGGTTCGGTGATCGCGGGGATAGGCGGCGCGCTGATGGGACATCTGCTCGGCGCCATCGACCCTCTGATGTTCCGCTTCCTGATGACCTTCAACATTCTGCTGATCGTCGTCCTCGGCGGCATCGGCAGCATCACCGGTTCGGTGATCGGGGCGGTCATCGTCACCATCGTGATGGAGGCCCTGAGAGTGCTGGACGGCACTATGCACTTCGGCTTCATGACCGTCGCCGGCAAGCCCGGTATGCGGATGGTAATCTTCTCCGCCCTCCTCATGGCGGTGGTCATTCTCTACCAAAAGGGGCTGATGGGACGCAACGAGTTCACCTGGGACGGTTTTTTCCAGGGGCTGCACAGGCTGAGCGGGAGGAAGAAGAGATGAGCGTGCTGACGACCGACAATCTCACCATGATCTTCGGCGGGCTCACCGCTGTGGATGATTTGAATATCACTATTGAAAAAAATGAAATCATCGGCCTGATCGGACCGAACGGCGCGGGGAAAACCACCGCTTTCAACATGATCACCGGCGTCTACAATCCGACGCACGGGAGGGTCCGTTTCGAGGAAGAAGATATTACCGGCAAGCGGCCCGACCAGATCACCGCCCACGGCATCGCCAGAACGTTTCAGAACATCCGGCTCTTCAAGGAGCTCTCGGTGCTGGACAACGTGATCATCGCCAACCACATCCATCTCAGGCACAACCTCTTCTCCGCAGTGGCCCGAACACCGGGGTATGTAAAGGAGGAAAAAAGAATACAGGAGCGGTCTTTGGACCTCCTCGCCGAGGTCGGACTGGAGGGCCTGCGTGATGCCGAGGCGGTCTCCCTGCCCTACGGCAAGCAGCGGCGCCTCGAAATTGCCCGGGCCCTGGCCACTTCGCCGAAGCTCCTCCTGCTGGACGAACCTGCGGCGGGTATGAACCCGCAGGAGTCCCACGAGCTGATGGAATTCATCCGGCAGATCCGCACCCGGTTCGATCTGACCATCCTGATGATCGAACACCACATGCAGGTGGTCATGGGGGTCTGTGAGCGGATCTATGTCCTGGATTACGGCAAGACCATCGCTGACGGCTCGCCGGAGAACATTCAGAACGACCCGAAAGTCATCGAAGCTTACCTGGGGGTGGAGTGATGCTGAAGATACGCGACCTCAAAGTCCACTACGGAGGAATCAGGGCCCTGCAGGGCATCAACCTCGATGTTCCGAAGGGTAAAATCGTCTCATTGATCGGCGCCAACGGGGCCGGGAAGAGCACTACCCTCCGCGGCATCGCCGGCATGTTAAAGAACATCGAAGGCTCCATCGTCTACGACGGCCGGGAGATCATCGCCGAGAGGACCATCAACATCGTGAAGACCGGTATCGTCATGGTCCCCGAAGGCAGGAAGGTTTTTGCCAACCTGACGGTAAACGAGAACCTGACCATGGGCGCCTACGCCGTGAAGGACAAGAAGTTATACGAAGAGGACCGCCAGCGGGTCTTCGAGCTCTTCCCCCGTCTCAGGGAACGCATATGGCAGCCGGCGGGCACTCTCTCCGGCGGTGAACAGCAGATGCTGGCTGTCGGCCGGGCCCTCATGTCGCGGCCGAAGCTGCTGATGATGGACGAACCCTCCCTCGGCCTCGCCCCCCTGATCGTCAGGGACATCTTCAACATCATCCGCGAGATCAACAGCCAGGGAGTCACGGTCCTCCTGGTCGAACAGAACGCCAAGGCCGCCCTCGAACTCTCCGACTACGCCTACGTCCTGGAGACCGGCCACATCAAGCTCGAGGGCAAGGGCAGCGAACTGCTGAACAACGTGGATGTGAAGAAGGCCTACCTGGGGAGTTGATTCGATCGGCATGAGCATTCGGATGCACGCCTGCAGCTCTCACTCGGCGTCTCTGCAGCAGCGGAAGCCGGCGTAAAGGATCTGCCAGTTCGCGTTGAAACTGCACTGGAGTCTTGAAGCGGCATTGGCTTCATTAAAAGAACCTCCGCGGATCTCGTATCCTCTCGGGTCCGTCGGGGAGATCACGATCTCCCACACATTCCCGTTCAGGTCGAAGACCCCCTGACCTGAGCGGCAATCAGTGAATGAACCAGTTGGTGCTATATGGAAAACATTCACGCCGTCAAGATAATAATTATAACCGCAGTTCGTATCTGTATCGCACTCCCCGTCAGGGATACCGACATCGTCACAATACTCGGCACAGAAGCTGTCGATACAATTACAGGTAAAAGGATCGAAGACATTCCCGAAGGCGTACGTCAGTCCGCTGGTACCGGAACAGGCGGCGGTCCATTCCGCTGCGGTACAAAGCCGTTTGCCCGCGGCCGCGGAGGCGGTCTTCATCTCCCCGAAGGCATCCTCGTTCATGGGATTCACATACCAGGGGATTACCCCGGCTCTGGAGACCGCCATTGAGTTATCAACACCATAGCTTGTGTCGGTCGCGTCGGGACGGGACGCCTCATACTTGTCGATGCAGAATGGACAGTCGATTCCGAGGTCCGGATTCGCAGGGATGAGGACCATATCATCGGGACAGGACAGC
>JBNGED010000267.1:0-4160 GCA_049975605.1 Sediminispirochaetaceae bacterium
ACTGGGAGAGTCTGCGGCGTTTTTCAGAGGAGCAGCAGGAAGAGCCGGGAGACTATCTGCCGGACATCGCCGATTACGTCACTCACCGCGCATATCAGGAGGGATTCCTCTACGGACGCGAATACAGATTCCCGGACCAAGACGAAAGGATCGTTCTCAAAGTATACGAAAAGCAGGGATTAAAGGTATTTGGCAAAGATAGGGTTTTCAAGATGTTTACAGAAGAGTGGTATGAAGATATAATATCAGACGCGTCTCAAAGCGGAGTGTCCCGTTTGCTGTGTGCGCAGGGCGAGCCTGTCCAGACAGCATACAGGAAAAATAATACATTCCGTATACCAACTCACACATTACTTGGTTATATCATCTTATTCCTGGTGGTATGTCCGGTTGTGTACAGTATCGTCTCAAAGCACATGAATAGACAAAGTTTTAGTTTTGAAAAACATCAGCATAAGAAAGGGCAGAAGGTAGCATGAAAGGACTAAAGACGTATCCGAAGGGCGGAGTACATCCTCCCGATAGAAAAGGATCATCGAGCGACAAGCCGATCAGGAATGCCTTAATCCCGCAGACATTGGTAATACCGCTTTCGCAACATCTGGGGAAACCCGCCGATCTCACTGTCGAGGTCGGGGATGAAGTGAGAGAGGGAATGCTGCTGGGTAAGTCATCGGGTTTCATTTCGGCACCGGTACACTCTCCGGTCCCCGGTAAAGTCAAGGAGATAAAGGATGTGTACCTGCCGAACGGAATAAAGACAAAAGCCGTCGTGATCGAGATGGAAGGGGAGTTCGACCGTTCCGGCAAGGAGCAGCAGCGCCGTGAATGGAAACAAATGAGCGGAAAAGAGCTGCTGGATATCATCACCGAGAATGGTATCGTCGGACTGGGAGGCGCAACATTTCCTACAAATGTTAAATTCTCGATTCCAAAAGGGAAAAAAGCCGAGCTGTTCGTGGTCAACGGGGTCGAATGTGAACCCTATCTTACCATAGACCATCGGTTGATGCTCGAGAAGACGGATGAGCTCCTCGAGGGGGTCGAGATTATCGATAAGATTCTCGCACCGGAACGGATGGCGATAGCGATCGAGGAGAACAAGCCGGACGCAATTCAGCTCATGGAAGAGAAGATTGCCGAAAGAGGTCTGAACATCGAGGTCATACCTCTCAAACTCAAGTACCCGCAGGGGGATGAGAAGCTGGTTCTGAAGGCAATAACCGGAGAGGAAGTGCCTTCGGGAGGTCTGCCGATAGATATAGGCGCGGTCGTTTCCAATGCCGGGACAGTCTATTCGATCTACGAGGCAGTTGTCTTCAGCAAGCCGCTGATCGAACGCTTCGTAACTGTGTCGGGCGGTGCAATCAAGGACCCGGCGAACCTCAAGGTCAGAGTAGGAACACCGATCGGCGATCTCATCGAGGAGTGCGGGGGATTTACGGAAGTTCCCGCAAAGATAGTAGTCGGCGGTCCGATGACCGGTTTTACGGTATATGATCTCGACACCCCTGTTATCAAGGGTACTTCGGGAGTTCTGGCGCTCACAGCCAAAGAGGTAAATTCAGCCGGACGCACCAACTGCATATCCTGTGGAAGATGCATTCAGGTCTGTCCGATGGGACTCAATCCGACCACTCTGTTCAAGAAGGTCGATCATTTAGAATACGATGAAGCGGTTGAGCTCGGATTGAATGATTGCAGGGAATGCGGCAGCTGCGGATATGTCTGCCCTGCCCATATCCCGCTCGTTCAGGGCATCAAGCTGGGAAAACGGATGGCAAGGAAGAAGAAGGGTTGATAATGGAAGAGAAAACAATGCGACTAATCGAACCCGCTCCCCAGATACATCACCGGGATTCCACTGCAAAGATTATGTGGACTGTGGTACTGTGTCTGGTTCCGGCAGGAATATGGGGAGTGTATGTTTTTGGACCCAGAGTACTGGCGGTGCTGGGGGTTTCTATTTTATCCGCGGTATTGGCCGAATATGCGATGACGAAGCTCCTCGGCAAGGAGCTCACCATACAGGACGGGAGCGCCTTTCTGACCGGTCTGCTGATCGGTTACAATCTGCCGCCTTCCATACCGTACTTCATACCGGTGCTGGCCTCCTTCTTTGCGATACTGATCGTGAAATGGACCTTCGGCGGACTCGGGCAGAACTGGATGAACCCGGCCCTTGCGGGAAGGGTCTTCGTCTTTTTCTCGTGGACCGGACATATGACCAACTGGTCAATGCCGGGTACGATGGATGCGGTCGACACCGTCTCCAGCGCTTCGGTGCTGGGATATCTCAAAACGGGGCTGCTCGATTATACCGGAGCTGAAGGCGGACCGATGGCCTTCCTGAGAAAGGCCGGTTACCCGCAGTCATCCATGGACATGCAGGTGACTGAATGGCTCAGGGGAGTATTCGGCGACGGAGTAGCCGGAGGTTACTGGGACCTGTTCGCCGGGAACATACCCGGCTGTATAGGTGAGATCTCAGCCCTGCTTCTTCTCCTGGGCGCAGCGTATCTTTTTTACAGGAAGATCATAACCTGGCAGATCCCGGTTGCCTACATCGTTACTTTTTCGCTCTTCATCTGGATTTTTGGAGGGCTGCGGTACAATGCAGGGTACTTTAACGGGAATGTTTTCTTTCACATGCTGAGCGGAGGACTGGTACTGGGAATCTTTTACATGGCCACCGACATGGCGACCAGCCCGCTGAACAGTCGGGGCATGCTGATATTCGGCGCCGGAGCGGGCTTTCTCACTTTCCTGATCAGAATCTACGGCTCTTTTCCCGAAGGTGTCTCACTTGCGATTATTTTGATGAACATATTCGTACCGATGATAGACCGTTATACCCAGGTGAAGCGTTTTGGAATAACAGAAGAGAAGGGGAAGGCGGCATGAAGACAATGGTGAAAATCGGCGGAAAGCTGGCAATAATATGCGCGGTAGCCGCGGCTTTGCTCGGTCTGATGAACGCAGTGACAGAGCCGCGCATCGAACAGATACAGCAGGAGCGGCTTGAGGCAGCCCTTGAGAAGGTGTCCGAGGGGATGATCGTCGGAGAAGCTCAGCAGACGGAGGAAGGTGCCGCCGTCACGACATACTATCCTCTCTATGAAGGTTCGAAGGACGACTCCGCGGAAGGATACATCTGCAGAATGCTGGGCAACGGCTACGGCGGCGAAATGGCAATACTTGCAGGATATACGGAAGAGGGCGAAGTATTTGCCGTTCAGATGATGGAGAACAGCGAGACCCCCGGATTGGGGAAGGAAGCTGAAAAAACGGAGTACATGCAGAAATATATCGGCACAGGAACGGAGAAGCCGGTCCCGGTTCGCAAGGACATGCTGAGTCAGGAACAGGCGGATGCCGTGACGGGTGCCACTATCACCTTCATAGGCGTTGCCAAAGCTCTGGTAGAGGGAAGTGATTTCGTAGATAAACTGGAGGGTAACTAAATTATGATCAAGGAATTCACAAAAGGCCTCATTCGCGAGAACCCGGTCTTTATTCTGGCCCTCGGTCTCTGTCCCACACTTGGAGTTTCGACCCGCGTGGTGAACGCCCTGGGCATGGGTGCCGGGGTACTGTTCGTAATGCTGGGCTCGAATATATTTGTTTCACTGTTGAAGGATTTTATCCCTGAAAAGGTGCGGATCCCATCATATATCGTAATCATAGCTTCATTCGTGACCATCGTAGAGATGGTAATGAAGGCCTACCTGCCCGATCTGTACAGCAGCCTGGGTGTGTTCGTCTCATTGATCGTAGTGAACTGTATCATTCTCGGACGAGCGGAAGGCTTCGCCAACAAGAACGGGATGATGGCTTCAATCCTCGATGCAATAGGAATGTCCCTCGGGTTCACTTTCGCACTGCTTATGATCTCATTCGTGAGAGAAGTACTGGGGGTGGGAACAATTACTCTGTTTCCAATGGGCTCCTTCGACGGTGTAATCGAAGTGCCTGTCCTGGTTGATTCACCGGCGCGGGTCTTCGCCCTTGCAGCAGGAGCGCTGCTCGTTATGGGGTATCTCATTGCGGGATTCAGATGGGCTCAGGAAAAAGCGGGAGGAGAAAAATAATATGACTTATATCGGTATAATCATAACGTTTGTTTTCATCAATAATTTCATACTTACCCAGTTCCTGGG
>JBNGED010000268.1:0-3117 GCA_049975605.1 Sediminispirochaetaceae bacterium
AAATTTGACCAAGCACCCAAAAGCCTTGTTTTTGAATAGTTTTTAGAGGTGCCCAATAGAGAATTGGGGTGTAAGGAATCCAAAATGGAAAAACGAATCATAATAATAGATGATCATCCGATTGTCCGAAAGGGATTCGCCCAGCTGATAAACAGGGAAAAGGACCTGAAGGTCGTAGGAGAAGCGGAAGACCAGCAATCAGCCAGGGAGATAATCGAAAAGACGGCTCCAGATCTTGCACTGGTTGATTTGACATTGAAGGAAAGCGACGGACTGGAATTGATCAAGGACATAACGGTTCTCTATCCGAAGATAAAAACCCTCGTCATATCCCTTCATGATGAACGGGTGTATGCCGAGCGGGCGCTTCGTGCGGGTGCCAAGGGATATATTATGAAGAGCGAAGCGACCGAGAACGTCATGACGGCTATTCGCCAGGTGCTCAAAGGTTCGATCTATCTATCGAAGGACATGCAGGAACGAATACTTCAGCAATATGCAGACCAGGGTTCTGAACAAAGATCGATAGTAGATATCCTGAGTGACAGGGAGTTCGAAGTGTTTCAGTTAATCGGGGAAGGTCTCGACACCCGTTCAATCGCAGGGAGATTGAACCTGAGCGTTAAAACCATAGAGACCTACAAGGCGCATATAAAGACCAAGCTGAATCTTCAGTCATCGACGGAACTTATACAGAGAGCAGTGGAATGGAATTTGCTGCAGAGATAGCAACGATCGGGCAAATGAAGTAGGAGCAGAGGAATGACAAGACCCCATATTCTTCTGGTGGAAGATGAAAGCATTGTCGCAATGGATATGAGCAGACGGCTCATATCTCTCGGTTATCCATCGGTAGAGTACGTAGCAACAGGGGAATCGGCGGTTGCATATGCAGTGGAACACAAGCCGGACATTATACTCATGGACATTCATCTGAAGGGTAAAATGGATGGCATTCAGGCCGCGGAGATTATCAGGCAACAGAATGACATCCCGCTGATATACATCACAGCATACGCTGATGAGAAGACATTCGCGCGGGCAAAAGAAACCGAACCCTATGGATTCATCATGAAGCCCTTCCAGGAGCGGGAGGTTCGCTCTTCAATTGAAATCGCGCTCTACAAGCATACCATCCAGCAGGAACTGCTTCAGGCGAAGATCGATGCGGAACAGGCGAATAACGCCAAAAGCAGATTTCTTACTATGATGAGTCACGAATTGAGAACACCTCTGAACAGCATACTGGGAATGACACAGCTTGCCATGGAGAGTAAGAGTCCCGCGGAACAGCAGGAATATATCAAGGTCGCCCACAGGGAAGGGAGGAATCTTCTTTCCCTTATCAATACAATAATCGATTATGCCCAGATGGAAACAGGTCAAACTGTGTATAAAAACGAAGATTTCCATCTTGATCGGATGGCGGAAGAGCTTATGGAAGTCTACAGGGAAGGAGCGGAAAGCAAACATATCGGGCTCTCTCTTTTCCTTGAACAAGATGGACCCCTTCATCTGCACGGGGATATCGGGAAAATTAAGCAGATATTCATGAATATCATTGGAAACGCAGTAAAATTCACCGCGAGAGGCAGTGTAGAGGTGCGTATCCGGACGAGATTAAACAAAATTGATGATACAGTGAATCTGCATGCGGAGATCGAAGACACCGGGTGCGGTATCTCCCTGGAAGAGCAGGCCGATATATTCAGTGCCTTTCGTCAGGGTGATAACTCGTATACGAGGATGTACGGCGGAGTCGGGCTCGGTCTAACGGCGGTGAAGCAGATAGTCGATACGCTTGGAGGATCGATCGAATTCGAATCGGCACCCGATGTAGGAACAGTATTCCGGATAGACCTTGTGTTGAAAAGGGCTCTGGGAATCAGGAGTGGTAGCTGCAAAGGCGGAACAAACTGATGCGCGCAGGGCGCGCAGCATTAAATTATTTGAAATAGCTGCGATAAAATTATAAACTTGTGAAAAGGAGAAAGAATGAGGATTCTAATCGTGGAGGATGAAGCAGTAGGTTTGTTTGTCCTTCAAAAGTATCTCGAAGCTTTTGGGGAGATCGAGACTGCTCGGGACGGACAACGCGGTCTCGAATTATTCCAGGAAGCACTGAAGGACGGGAATCCATTTTCTCTGGTCATGATGGACATTATGCTTCCGAAGCTCGACGGTCAAAGTGTACTCAGGGAGATAAGGGAGAGCGAGCGTACCTCTGGAGTGAAACCGGTAGAGGCCGCCAAGGTAGTAATGACTACAGCTTTGAGCGATCCGAAGAATATTATCAAAGCTTTCAATGAAGGAGGAGCCGATTCTTACCTGTTGAAACCAATTGACAAAAGGAAATTGATTGATGAACTGCAGAAGATCGGTTTTTCATTAGAAGTGAAAAGGTAACGAAGTGCGAATACAGATAGTAGAGGATGAAGGTGTCGTAGCTCTGGATATACGGCGGCATCTGGAATCTTTCGGTTACAGCGTCACCGGAACACACGCATCGGGGGAAAGTGCCATTGCAGCTTTTCCGGAGGAAGACCCTAACCTGGTCCTGATGGACATCCGGCTGCAGGGTGAGATGGATGGAATCGAGGCAGCGCAGATAATCCGGGACAGACATCGTGTACCTGTAATCATACTAACAGCATTCGCCGACGAGAAGACGATAGAACGGGCCAAGTTCATCGAACCGTTTGGATATATAATCAAGCCGTTTGAAGAGCGTGAGCTCCGTACAAATATTGAGATGGCCTTCTTCCGCCACAATCTCGAGAAGAAACTACAGGAGAGCGAAGAGCGCTATCGCAGATTTTTTCAGGATGACCTTTCAGCTGATTTTGTCGCTGATGATGCGGGTACCTTGATAGCCTGTAATCGATCCTTCGTGGAATATTTTCGCTTCAAGAACAGTGACGAGGCGGAAGGGACGAATATTAAGAATCGCTTTGTCGATCAGGAAAGGGCGGAACAGTTCTGGAGAGAACTCAATCAGAAAAAACGACTCGAGCTGCAGGAGCTTGAACTTATCAGGAACGACAATACGCCTATTACCATGCTGGCGAATATTGTAGCCGACTCAACGGATAACGGCTCTCTGCAGGAGATCAAGGG
>JBNGED010000268.1:3127-4160 GCA_049975605.1 Sediminispirochaetaceae bacterium
GTATCGAAGATGCGGCCAACCGTGCTTCATCGCTGACGCGTCAACTGCTGGCATTCAGCCGTCGTCAGATATTGCGGCCCAAGCAGGTCAATGTCAACGAAATGGTGAAAAATCTCGAGCGCATGATCAGCCGTCTGATAACGGAGGATATTTCCATTCATCATTATCTGTTTGCGGAGCCTGACACGGTATGGGTTGATCCCGGTCAGCTCGAGCAGGTAATAATGAACCTGACGGTGAATGCACGGGATGCTCTTCCCGACGGAGGTACCATCAACATTAAGACGGAGAACTGCATTCTGAAGGAAGCAGTTCCGTCGCCGATGGGCAATATACCACCCGATGAGTACGTAAGCCTCTCCGTTCAGGATTCGGGTGTCGGAATAGCTCCTCATCACATCAAGATGATATTTGAACCGTTCTTCACGACCAAGGAAGAAGAGAAGGGCACAGGTCTCGGTCTGTCAACCGTGTACGGAATCGTGAAGCAGAGCAACGGCTTTATTCAGGTCAATTCGGAGCCGAACAGGGGAACGACATTCAGGATATATCTTCCTCTTACCTCCGTGCCACCCACAGATAACGAGGACAAGCATACCGCACAGAGTAACCTGAGTGGAGATGAGAGGGTGATGGTGGTTGAGGACGAAGAGAACCTTCGGCTCCTCGCCAGGAGGATTCTCGAACTCTACGGTTACAAAGTCATTTTAGCCGGGGCGCCGGAGGAAGCCCTTGAAATGGCTGAGGATAAAAACACGCAGATCGATGTTCTGATTACCGACATGGTAATGCCGAATATCGGCGGCCGGGAACTTGCGAATAAGTTCCGTTCTTTACGGCCCGACGTGAAGATAATCTATATGTCGGGGTACCCGCAGCGCGATAATATTATGTCCAATTCGATCCAGATAGATGAGGAGTTCCATCCCTTCATCGCAAAACCCTTCTCACCGGAACAGTTCGTACGGATAGTACGTCAGGTCCTCGATTCACACGAAGAACCGCTTGTATAGACGGAACGGAGCTTCCATCC
>JBNGED010000269.1:0-4156 GCA_049975605.1 Sediminispirochaetaceae bacterium
AAGACGGGATTCCCAATGCAATCTATGCGACCTGCGTGAGCATGTTCGACGAAGAGACCCTCATCGTCGCTGATAACTATTTTGACAAAACCCGGGCCAACATTTTCGGCGGTACGAAGGGCTCCATCCTTTTCATCACCGAAGAGAGTGCAGCGTATCAAATCAAAGGCAGTCTTGAATACCTGAAGGACGGGGCGATCTTCGATGATATGAAAAAATGGAATCCCGGCGAGCATCCGGGGCACGCGGCAGTCGCGCTCAGGGTGGAAGAGGTCTATTCCGGATCGGAAAAGCTGCTGTAATTCCAGGCCGCGCACGGTCTGTTCGGTCTTCACGGCCTGTTCGATTCTCACAGCCGGCGGCACCGAATACAATTAGAGGAGCCTGAAGTGTACATGGTAAGCGCCTGCCTGGTCGGGATCAACTGCAGATACGACGGGAAGAACACACTCGATGAAAAACTGGCGGAACTGGTCCGTCAAGGCCGGGCCATCCCCCTCTGCCCAGAGGTTCTGGGCGGTCTGCCCACACCCCGGGATTCCTGTGAGATACAGGCTTCCGAAGACGGGCGCCGCACGGTCATGAGCCGCGAAGGCACCGACTGTACGGCCGCTTACAATGAAGGCGCGCGCAGGACCCTCGAGATCTGCAGGATCGCCGGAATCAAGAAGGCCATCCTGCAGCAGCGGAGCCCATCCTGCGGCTGCGGCCGGATCTACGACGGCACCTTTTCCGGCAGGCTGATCGAGGGGAACGGGATTACGACCGGGCTGCTGACGGCGAACGGCATCGAGGTGTACACTGCCGAGACCTGGGAAGCCGAATCATAGGGTAGGAACAGTCCCACCTTACTCCCCGGACAGTAATTCTTTTCTCAGATAATTGAGGGCCGCCATCACGAAGAGCGGCTTTTTTACGGCCGGATTGTAGAGAGGGAGTCGGTAGGTTCGGGCCTTTACATCACGGGGCGCGGCGAGTCCGACGCACAGAACGGCTTCGGACGGGCCGGCACTAGTTGCAGCAGCAGTACTTCCGGCGGTCCCGCTGTCAGCGGCCTTGTTGGCTCCGCCGATACCGGCGCCGCTTTCAATCTCGACGGTAACCAGCCCAAACGCCGCGCCGGTAAGCCTTTGCACCGCCGCGGCCATTTCTCCGGCGATCCGTTCAGCTTCATCTTCACTGCCGATCTCACTGTGAAGCCCGCTCATTTCAAGTCTCTCCTGCAGCGCCGCGGCCGAGTACGAGACGACAGAGCCCGCAAAAAAATCCCCGCTCCCGGGAACTTCGGTGAGCGTGTGGGCCAGGAGTCCGCCGGTGCACTGTTCGGCGGCGGCCATCGTCGCCCCCTCCCGCCTGAGCAGGGCCGCCGCGACCTCCGCCATACTATCTCCGTTTTCTGAAAAGATCTTGTGACCGATCCGCTCCCTGATCCAGGCCGAGGCCGATTCGACCTCCCGCTGGAGCATCGCTTCATCCGGTCCGGAGGCGTAGATCTTGATCTGGATTTCCGGGAAAAATCCCCGGTACCCCAGCTTCAGCCCGGGAAACGCCTGGTCGAAGCCTTCCAGCTTCTCTCCGGCGGAGGATTCGTTCAGCCCGAAGCTGCGGAAGGTCCTGATGCAGGAGAACCTGCTCCCGGTGCCGGCGGCGCGGCGGAACTCGGGGAGCACGCTGTCAACGAGCATGGGCTTCATCTCGGAGGGCACCCCCGGCAGGAAGAAGATCAGGGAGCCTCCTATACGCATGTGGAACCCCGGGGCCGATCCGCGGTGATTTGGAATACAGACGGCGGATTCAGGCAGCAGAGCCTGCTTCAGGTTCGAAGGCGCCATCGCCCTGTTCCTGTTCCGAAAGAATCCTTCCAGCGATTCAAGGGCTTCTGCATTGCGGACCAGTTCGACCCCGGCCGCCTTCGCTGCGGCTTCCCGTGACAGGTCGTCGGTGGTCGGCCCCAGACCGCCGGTCACGACCGCGGCATCGCTTCTCCCTGCGATCTCGATCAGCACCTGCACCAGCTGCTCCATATCATCGCCCACCGTAGTGTGGCGGACGACCTCAACACCTTCCGCCTCCAGCATCTCAGCGATCCAGGCGCTGTTGCTGTCGATGAGGGCCCCCGTCCGCAGCTCGTCCCCGGTGGACAGGATTTCCGCGGTCACTACCGTATCCGGCTCAGAAAATCATCCGCCAGAAGCTGAGACCGGTTGTACCTCAGCACCCCGATCAGGGACATGGAATCACCGGATTCTCCCCGGTTGTAGAGGCCCGGAAAATTGATCAGTTCCGCCGCAGGGGCGCCGGTGATTTCCGCCAGGGGCGCCGCTATAGGATTGTGGGCGTTGTCTATGATGAATCGCGGATCGAGCCCTCCAAGCTTGCGCAGCTGTCCGACTTCCATCGGCATCGGACCGAATACGCCCAGGATCTCGAAGCCGAGGGCTTCGGCCAGCGGCCGCTGGTGGAAATGGACCAGCACCGGGGCGCCGTACAAGCCTTTCTCCTGAAGAGCGGCCCTGGTGGATTCGAAGAAACCGTCGATCTCCTCCAGCGACTCGAGGGCCGCCGAACAGGTGCCGGTCCGGCCGGCAATGGTCATGACCGCGACCCGTATGAGTTCCGGATCAAAGCCGGTCTGTATCTTCACCAGCTCCTCTTCGGGCTTGTCGAAGCTCTCGAAGACGGACTTCATCAGGACCTCGTAGCCGGCATAGATCAACAGGTCCGCTTCATTTATCTTTTTCACATCCGTGGGCAGGAGTTCATACTCCGGGGGGTGCACCATGTCGGACGGTGCCAGCATTTCCACATCCTCCACCCCGGCTGCCTTCGCGTACGCGGCGGTCCAGGAGTTGGTCGCCAGGACCCGCAGTCCCCCTTCGGCGAAGAGAGGCTGGACCGTAAAGCACAGCACCAGGACGGCCGCCCATATAATTTTACGCTTTCTTTCCATTGAGAACACTCCTTTGCAGAACAAGTATTATGAGAAAAATCAGCGCGGCGGGCAGGGAAGCTCCCGCGCTCACAGGAATATCCATGTACAGGGAGATGAAGAAGCCGCTCACCGCGAAGAGGCCCCCGAAGAGGGATGAGAGGACCATCATTTTTTTCAGACCCGTGGCGATGAAGCTGGCGGTGATCACCGGCAGCAGGATCAGCGCATCGAGCAGCAGGGCCCCCATCAGGCGCATGGCCGAGGCCACTACCAGGGCTATCAGTAGCATCACCATCAATTCGAAGAAGGGCACCCGGATCCCGAGTGACAGTGCAATGTCACGGTCGTGAAAAAGGGCGGTCAGCTGCCGGAAGAAGAAGACCGAGAAGAGGACCAGGGCCAGGCCGAGGATACCTCCGAAGAGGAGGGACATCAGGTCGTTAGTGTAGAGACTTCCCCAAAGCAGGACCATCGTGTCTTTGGCCGGCACCCGGAACTTGCTGATGATCAGGAGGGCCAGGGCGATGGAAGTGATCATGAAGAACATCGACATGTGCCCGTAATCGCTTTTGAGGGTCCGGACGCTCCGGTTCAGCGCGAAGATCAGCAGGAGGTTCACCGCCAGAGTCGTGACTGACAGGTCCCAGCCGAAGGCCAGCCCCATTGCGCCGCCGAGGAGCACCCCGTGCATCATCAGGAATCTGAGAGGCAGGAGGTTCAGCCGGAGGATGAAGACCCCTCCGAGGGGAAAGGTGAAGCCGGCGATACAGAGCAGTATCAGCCCCCTGAGGACCGGGGGATAGGAGAGAATTTCTAACACAGCCGCCCCTTTTCCAGACGTCGGACCGGCCAGCCGAGCTGTTCTATCCAGTCGTGGTCATGTGAGACCAGCAGGACCGTCGGCATCTGGTGATGGATAACGTGCCCCAGGACCTCCCGCAGGTCATCCTTCGACTCGGCATCGAGAAAAGAGGTCGGCTCATCCATGAGAATGAGACCCGCCTTCTGACAGAGACACCGCGCCAGGGAGACCCGCTGCCGCTCGCCCCCCGACAGGGAGTAGAAGTTGCGTCCGTAGAGGTGGTAACAGCCGGTGCGCCGCATGGCGATCTCGATCTGATATCGGAGCTCCTCCCCGTGCACATGATCCCCGATCAGTCCCATGGCGACCACTTCTTCCGTAGCAATGGGAAAGGGCGTGTTCATCGCCGACTGGGTCACGTA
>JBNGED010000270.1:0-4142 GCA_049975605.1 Sediminispirochaetaceae bacterium
AGAACAGTAGACGGGTACTGAATGAATACCTGGAAGAGGAGAAGCGTGAATCCGGCATTCAGAACCTCAAGATCAGATACAACAAGATCATCGGACATTTTCTGGAAGTGACGAAATCCCATGTCGATAAGGTTCCGGACCACTTCATCAGGCGGCAGTCCCTTGTAGGCAGCGAACGCTACACTACTGAAAGACTCAATCAGCTGGAGGAGCAGCTGAACAACGCTTCAGAGCAGATCATAGAGATAGAAAAAAACCTGTTCATTGAAGTCAGAAGCCGGGTGAAAGAGTATCTGGACATGCTGCTCGCGCTTTCGAAGGGTCTGGCGGCACTCGATTGTTTTCAAAGCCTTGCCTATGCCGCTACTGTACACGGCTGGACCAGGCCGGAGCTCAACAGCGGAAACAGTATCTCGATCTTACGGGGGAGGCATCCGGTCGTTGAGCTGCACTCGTCACCGGGAAGCTTCGTGCCCAATTCAATCGAACTCGATGCAGATATGAGAAGCTTTGCTCTCATAACTGGTCCGAACATGTCGGGCAAATCTACCTATCTGCGGCAGATAGCCCTTATCGTACTCCTCGCGCAGGCGGGATCCTTCGTTCCTGCCGAAGAAGCCGCCATCGGTCTCGTAGATCGTATTTTCTGCAGAGTGGGAGCTTCGGACAATCTGGCCAGAGGCGAGTCGACCTTCCTGGTCGAGATGAATGAAACCTCCTTCATCCTGCACACATCCACCGAAAAGAGTCTGATCATCATGGACGAGGTCGGCCGGGGAACGAGTACTCACGACGGGCTCTCGATTGCGTGGGCCGTCAGTGAGTATCTCCTGTCGAAGGGCTGCAAGACCCTCTTTGCCACTCATTACCACGAACTGACCGTTATGGAAAATCCTGCAATTCAACGTCTCTATCTCGATGTACAGGAAGAGGACGGAGAAATTGTATTCCTGAAAAGGGTCCGGGAAGGTTCGGCCGCGCGGTCCTACGGACTCCACGTAGCCAAGCTGGCAGGATTACCGCAGGCGGTACTCGAACGTGCCCATGAGATCCTCAGCACCCTGGAAGCGGTTGAACATTCGATTCCGAAGGGGGGAGGCTTACCTGAGGGAATACCGGGGCAGCAGCCGGAAGCTGAAGCCTCCCTGATACCCGGACAATCCCGTGAATTACCCAGGCAGGCATCTCTCTTCGGCCGCGAAGAAATCATTCAGCGGGAACTTTCAATGCTCGACGTGAATACTATCACGCCGCTTCAGGCTCTCGGACTTCTTGCACGGTGGAAGAAGGACCTTGAAGCAGAATAGGGCCTTTCATACTTTATCAGGGTGTGCGTACCTGTATACCAATCGCCGAGACTCTTCACATCATCTTTCCATGCAGATGCATGCTCTGCGGCTGTATACTTACCGGCGCCGATTCGGTCGTTCCCGGACTCTGTAATAGCTGTCTGAAGCGAGTCTTTCAAGCCAGAATCCATGGCGATGTCTGCCGTGTATGCGGACGCCCGCTTATCTCCACTTCAGGGACCTGTCTGTACTGCAGGGAGAACGATTTTGAGTTTGAATGGAACACATCACTCTTCATCTACGAAGAACCTGTTAGAACGCTGATAAGGATGTACAAGTTCCACTCACAGCGACAGCTCGCATACCTCTGGGCCTTTTTGCTCAATGCAAGGCTGAAGCAGCTGTTTTCGAAAAACAGCTCTTCCTGCTTATCCTGTTCAGATCCGGTTATCGTCCCGGTACCCGGCAGAAGAAGCTCCGTAAGGAAACGTGGCTGGGACCAGGTCGAACTCATAGGCGTAATCCTTCGTACCAGATATGATGTACATGTTGCGGATATATTGACCAGAAGCGGAAGCCGTTCTCAGAAGGAACTCGGGTATCAAAAGCGCATTCTGAACCTGCGGGGCAATATTAAACTCCGGAGGACCTTGTCCGGGTTCAGACACGACGTACCGGAGCATGTTGTCCTTCTCGACGACATCTTTACCACCGGAGCTACCCTCAATGAGTGCGCCAGGGTATGTAAGCTTCACGGCGCTGTTCATGTGTACGGTCTCACCATTGCCAAAGCTCTTTATTAGGGCAGGCGCGGCTGCTCTATTGCACTATTGCTGTTC
This sequence comes from Sediminispirochaetaceae bacterium, assembly GCA_049975605.1. GTDB lineage: Bacteria > Spirochaetota > Spirochaetia > DSM-16054 > Sediminispirochaetaceae > DSBN01. The sequence goes on from JBNGED010000270.1 coordinate 2,129, forward strand.
TATTGCGTTATTGACTATTTGATCTGTTGATGATACATTTATTGTGACAGTGTAATGTAGGGAGGTAAAAAGGAGTCGCGCCACGACTCCTTTTTTCGTGCTATGGAATGGAAAAAAAAGTATGGATCGCTGTTCGATGAAATCGAACCGGTTGTCCGGGGGATGGGATTCTCGCTGGTTGAACTATCACGCCAGCAGACGAAGGGAAGACTGCAGGTTCGGCTGGTGATCTATCATTACAGGGGTGTCGGCTTGAAGGACTGCGAGACGATACACCGGACTATTTTGCCGAGAATCGAGCTCATAGAGCAGTCTCAGGACATATATCTGGAAGTCACATCCCCCGGGATAACCAGGAACATAAAGTATGCCCATGAGTTTTCCGTTTTCGTCGATCGTCAGGTCAATGTTCTCGGCGAAGATGAAAGCGACTGGGTCTACGGTAAGATTGCCAATGTAGATGAGCATGAACTGGAGCTGGAAACGGCTGAGGGTACATATATTATGCCGATCGAGAAGATAAAAAAGGCCAGACTGGCCTATGCGCAGGAGGATAATAACAGAAAATGACATCAGGATTAACCGATGCTATTCGCGGTCTTGTCCAGGACCGTGGTATTCCGGAAGAACTTGTCAGGAAAACGATCGAGGACTTCCTTTTAGCTGCATATAAAAAGAAATACGGTACCGTTGAGAATGCCGTAGTCCGTTTCAGTGAAGACGGCAGCGAAGTATCGCTGTTCTCCCAGAAAAAGATCGTTGATGAAGTCGAAGATCCGGTTACCGAAATCGAACTGAACGAAGCCCTTGAATACAACGATGAATGTGAAATCGGAGATGAACTCCTGATCGAAGTCAACCCTAAGAATTTCGACAGGATAGCTGTACAGAGTGCCAAACAGAAGGCCAAACAGACCCTCAAGGAGATCCAGAAGGACACCCTCTACTCTGAATTTAAGGACAAAGAGGGAGAGATGATAATCGGCTATTACCAGAGGGAACGAAACGGCAACATATTCGTCGATCTCGGCAAGACCGAGGGAATAATGCCGAAGAGATACCAGTCTCCGCGGGAAGTATACCGTCCGAACGACCGCATAAAGGCGCTGATATATGAAGTGACAAAGTCACCTTCGGGACTGCAGATCGTCCTATCGAGGACCCATACTGAATTCGTTAAACGGATATTCGAATTGGAAGTTCCCGAAGTGTACGATCGTACAGTCGAGATTTTCAAGATCGTCCGTGAACCGGGATATCGAACAAAGCTGGCCGTGTATTCGAACCGCGAGGATATCGATCCCGTCGGTGCCTGTGTCGGTATGAAGGGAGTGCGCATACAGGCAATCGTCCGTGAACTCGAAGGAGAGAAGATCGACATCCTGAAATACGACACGGACCCGCGGTTTTTCATTAAAAACGCCCTTTCTCCCGCGGAAGTCGAGAATGTCTTCATCCTGGACGAAGCAAAGCGGCAGGTGCTTGCCGTCGTCAAGGAGAACCAGTTGTCTCTGGCTATCGGCAAGCAGGGTCTGAACGTACGGCTTGCGAATCGTCTGGTCGATTGGAACATCGATGTGAAGACGGAAGAACAGTTCTCTGAAATGGATATTTCCGAGAAGAGCAAGAAGGAGCTTCACGCCCTTTTCGGTGAAATCGAAAATGAAGAGGAGATTACCCGCATAGCTGAACTGCCGGATATATCTGAACGGCTTGCTCAGATCCTGTATGAAAACGGAATCGAGCTCATCGAGTCTCTTATTCAGCTCACTCCCGAAGAAATGGCGCGCCTCGAGGGTATAACCGCCCAGGATGTTGTTACCATACAGTCGATTATTTCAGAAGACCTTGATATAATCGAGGAGAGTGAAGAGGATATCGAAGAGGAGGAGTACGAGGAAGCGACCGAAGAAGCAGAAGAATCCGGAGAAGCAGCTTTTGAAGAAGAAAAGTATGCTGAAGAGGAACCGGCAGCCGAAGAGGTATACGAGTGCACTGAATGTGGGCATCCTAT
>JBNGED010000271.1:0-4141 GCA_049975605.1 Sediminispirochaetaceae bacterium
GATGATGTTCGGCCTTATGTTCGGCGATGTCGGTCACGGACTGGTGGTTTTTCTGATCGGACTCTACGGGAGCCATGTGAACCGGAAAAGGGGACGCCGGACCATGCTTTTCCCCCTGATCACCTGGTGCGGAGTGGCGGCGATGATCGCAGGCTCCCTCTTCGGCTCCTACTTCGGAACCGAACTGCTGCCGCCGATCTGGTTCGATTACCACGCGGTGGTGACGGGACATCAAGCCGCCGGAAGCGTCCGCAGTATCATGGATATCCTGCTGATCACGATCTACTTCGGAATCACGGTGATCGCCACCGGTCTGCTGCTCAACTGGATCAACCGCATCAGGAGCCGCGACTGGATCGGTCTCATCTGGGAGAACGGCGGTATTCTGGTAGGCTGGCTCTATGCGGCGGGAACCTACTGCGCCTTCTACTATGTGGGACACGACTACAGACAGCTTCCGGCGGGCCGGACATTGGCCCTCATTCTGGGCGTTCCGGTCCTGCTGATGGGGGCCAAACCGATCATCGAACACATACGGCACAACCGTGAGCACCCTGAGGCCGGACCTCGGAAGATCAGCATCCTGAACATGGTAATGGAGTGGGTGGTAGAGCTCCTGGAGATTTTTTCCGGATACCTCAGCAACACCCTCTCGTTCATGCGGGTCGCGGGGCTGGGAATCGCCCATGTGAGCCTGATGGTCGCCTTTTTCCAGATCGCCGAGATGGCTGCGAGTGACGGACGGTTTACGGTCTGGTCGTATCTCATTCTCCTGCTGGGAAATGCCCTCGTGATCGGACTGGAAGGTCTGTCGGCGGGGATCCAGTCCCTGAGGCTGAATTACTACGAATTCTTTTCGAAATATTTTACCGGTAACGGTAAGGCCTATACACCGATCTCCCTCCGGCAGCAGTAGCCGATGGAGTCCGGTGGCGGCGATAGATGTACTTGATTTTTTATGAGCGATAAGGAGTGATTGAAATGGAAAAACAAAAACGCTGGTTCATATCCCGCTTGCGGGTAAGCCTGGTGGTCATGCTGGTGGTTATGACCTTCGCGAGTCTGGTATTTGCCACCAACGCATTCGCGCAGGAAGCCGGTCAGCAGGAAAAGGCCCTGACGGCCGAAGAGGCGGGGGTCCAGAAGTTCGGCCTGATGGCGGCGGCAATAGCATTCGGCCTGGGGGCCATCGGCGCGGGTATCGCCATCGCCAATGTCGGCGCGGCGGCAATGGGAACGATCGGCGAGAAGCCGGAACTGGCCAGTCAGGCCCTGATTTTTATTGCCCTGGCTGAAGGTCTTGTGGTCTTCGGATTCATCACCGCCCTGATGATACTCGGTAAAGTCTAGAGATGAAGTATTTCATTATCGGCGGTGACGATGCGGTGCTCGGCTTCGGCATGGTCGGCGTAGAGGGACGGATCGTCCGGAATGCCGACGAAGCCAGGGCGGCGCTGCAGGAAGCCCTCGACGACCGGCAGGTGGGGATCGTGATCATCACCGAGCCGACCGCCGAGCTCATCCGGCCGCTGGTTGATCGCTATTATTTTTCCCGGTCCTTTCCCCTGATCGTGGAGATTCCCGACAGGGAGGGTCCTCTAGAAGGGAGGCCTAAGTTAAGAGAGCTGGTGAATCAGGCGATCGGAATCAATTTATAAGCACGGAAGATAAGCACGGAAGACTGGAGTAGCTGCACATGGCAGAGAGTGGACAGAAGGAACAGGGGAACAGCCTCCTGAACGGCATAACCGAGCAGGCGGAGCAGGAAGCGGAGCGGATCAGGAGCGAAGCGGAGCGGCAGGCGGAGGAGATCGTAAAAAACGCGCAGCGGAAAGCAGAGGCTATCAGGCAGGAGTCCCGCGACAAGGGGGAGCATCAGGCCGACGTCATCCGGCAGAAGAACTCACAGAATATAGAGGCGGAGCAGCGCAAACGGCGTCTGAAGGCCCAGGAAGAGCTCTTTGCCCTGGCATTGAAGAAGATCCGCGAATCCCTGCAGAACCAGATAGGGCGGCCGGAGTACTCCGATGTCCTGCGGGGCTGGGTAGTGGAAGGGGCCGTCGGTCTCGGTCAGGAGGATCTCCTGGTAAACGCTACCGCCGAAGAACGGAAGCTGCTGACCGATACACTGCTGAAACAGGCGGAGAAGAAGGCGGAGGAGGAGACCGGACGTCGGGTGAAGATTTCACTGTCTAAGGAGGCGCCGCTGCAGAAGCAGGGTGTGTTTCTGACTACGGGCAGCGGACGTCTGGCATTCAACAACACGGTCGAAGCGAGAATGCAGCGCTATTCGACGGTCATCAGGAAGATGATCTACCGGCAGATACAGACTGAGGAACAGAGAAAGTGAGAAGAAGATGAAGCAAAGGGTAGTTGGAACGGTACAGCGCGTCAACGGACCGGTCATTCAGGCCCGCGATATAAGCGACGCCATGATGATGGAACTCGTCCACGTAGGCGAGGCGGGACTGGTCGGCGAGCTCATCAAGCTGTCCGGCAGCCATGCCACCATCCAGGTCTACGAGGATACCACCGGTATCGCTCCGGGGGATCCGATCTACGGCACCGGTCTGCCCCTCTCGGTTGAGCTCGGACCCGGATTGATCGGACAGATATACGACGGCATACAGCGTCCGCTGGAGCGGATCAAGGCATCCAGCGGAGTATTCATACAGAGGGGGGTCGAAGAGTCCGCCCTCGATCGGGAAAAAAAATGGCATTTCGTGCCGCGCCTGGAACCGGGAAGCGAGGCGAAGGGCGGACAGATACTCGGAACGGTCGCGGAAAGCGAACGGGTGGAACATCGCGTGATGGTGCCCCCGCGGCTTTCAGGGAACCTCACAACGATAGCGGAAGAGGGCGACTACACCATATCCGAAGAGATCGCCCGGATCAAAACCGGCGACGGTGAGGAGCATTCCCTGACGATGGCCCAGCGCTGGCCGATCCGGCAGCCCCGTCCTTCGGCGGAGCGGCAGCCCCTCTCGAATCCCCTCATCACCGGGCAGCGGGTCATCGACACCCTCTTTCCCCTGTCCAAGGGAGGCACGGTGGCTATCCCCGGCGGCTTCGGAACGGGGAAGACCATGACCCAGCACGCCATTGCCAAGTGGTGCGACGCCGACATTATCGTGTACATAGGCTGCGGCGAGCGGGGCAACGAGATGACCGACGTTCTCACCGAGTTCCCCAAGCTCGTAGATCCGCGGACCGGATCGAGCCTGATGGAGCGGACGATACTGATCGCCAACACCTCCAATATGCCCGTTTCGGCACGCGAGGCCAGTATCTACACCGGGGTGACCCTGGCGGAGTACTACCGCGACCAGGGCTACCACGTGGCCATCATGGCCGATTCGACCAGCCGCTGGGCCGAAGCCCTGCGGGAGCTTTCGGGCCGGATGGAGGAGATGCCGGCCGAAGAGGGTTTTCCGGCCTACCTCCCGACCCGGGTGGCGGAGTTCTACGAGCGGGCCGGCTTCATGGAGACCCTCTCGGGTGACGAGGGGTCGGTCTCCATCATCGGGGCCGTTTCGCCTCCTGGAGGCGACTTTTCCGAACCGGTCACCCAGCACACCAAGCGCTTCGTGCGCTGCTTCTGGGCCCTCGACCGGCAGCTGGCCAATGCGCGTCACTACCCGGCCATAGGATGGCTGGAAAGCTATTCGGAATATGTGGAAGACGTGATGGAGTTCTGGCGGAACGAAGCGGGCGAAGAGTGGGCGGAGAACCGCCGGGAGATCATGGACCTCCTGCAGAAGGAAGTGCGGCTGCAGCAGGTGGTCAAGCTGGTCGGGCCCGACGCACTTCCGGACAGTCAGCGTTTCATCATCGAGGTCTGCACCCTTTTCAAGAACGCCTTTCTGCAGCAGAACGCCTTCGACGACGTCGACCGTTACTCGACGGTCATGAAACAGGCCCGAATGCTCGACCTCATTCTGACCTACTGGCGGCGGGGACGCGATGCCATCAAGGACGGTGCGACCATTGTCCGGCTGCGGAGGATGAAGGTGGTGCAGGACCTGATCAAGATGAAATTCAACATAACCAACGACGACGAAGCCGCCTTCGACAAGCTGAAGGCCCGTCTCGAACGATCTTTTGAACGAATGGAGTCTCTCTATGAGGAGTGAGGATAGAC
>JBNGED010000272.1:0-4124 GCA_049975605.1 Sediminispirochaetaceae bacterium
CCCTCCGACGGAGGAGTTCTTCTCAAGCACGGTAACATCGTACCCTTTTTTAGCCAGCAGTGCGGCGGTAGACAGGCCGGCGAAGCCGGCGCCGACCACCAGTATGGACTCGCTCATTCCTGATGCTCCTTATGACAATGTGCAATAGAATGAAGTATAAAGACTTCAGGTGTTTTTGCAAATATAAGCAAATATAAACAGGCCGGCGGAAAAAAAGCGGCGGGTACGCTCAAAAGCTTCCCGCCGCTGGTAACCGCGGCTTGTCAGTTGGACTGCTGCAGTAGTTAGAAGTAGTAGCGGGCTCCGATTCCCCCGGTGAATTCGAACCTCGTCTCCGGAATGAGCAGCAGGGCCGGACCGATCTCGAGAAAGAGTTCCACCGGCACTGAATTGAAGTAGTAGTTCACCCCGACCGGTATCCTCGCTCCGAATTCCGATTCATCATCGAGCTCGATCAGACCGCCGACTCCGGCGTAGAGAACAAAGTCATCGAATTCTTTGTCGATGACTCCGGGAAAGTGCCGGATGTAATCGGCATGCAGATGGATCCTGTCCTTGACGAAGGACCAGGACGCCGCCGCGTCGACCGCGTCGTTCTCCGATAGGTACATTTTCGCGGTGATCCCGGTCGGTTCGCCGGCGATCACCCCAAGTCCGAATTTCTGTCCCTCAGCAGGTAGATTCGTCAGAAGAACGGCAGAAAGAAGCAGCGCGAAAACACAAAATTTTTTCATATAATTACTCCTCGTTTCCAATTGTAACAATTCTAATGTACTAATTCAGCCTGCGTGTTGTCCACGATATTTTTTTTATTTACAATGCAGTATGCAGTCGGGACTCCTGCAGCTGAAAGCAAAATACGGGCTGGTGCACGTGCCGTCGCCGGGCAAAGCACGGAAATGGGCGGCGGAGACCCGCAGGCTCCTCGCGGAAGGCTACCCGGAAGAACAGGCTGGAATGGAAGCCGCCAGGCGAATTTTCCGTTACGAATACAAGGAATACGCCGTCTATCAGGGCCTCCGCGTCAACGAGCTGCTCGATGCTTTGCCCTGATAAAAAATAACATATAAATTGAATATTTATACAAAATACCCCCTGAATCGCTTGTAAATAATGTAAATTTATACTTTAATCGGTATAATTTACCTGCAGAAAAGAGGTGCACAATGAGACCGGCACAGGGACTGTATGAACCGCGGACCGAACACGATGCATGCGGAGTGGGATTCATCGCCAATATCGACGGAAGAAGGGCCCACGATATCATCGAGGACAGTATACGGATCCTGATCCATCTGGAACACCGGGGCGCCGTCGGCGGCGATATGAAGACCGGCGACGGGGCGGGAATGCTCATCCAGATACCGGACGAGTTCTTCCGCAGGCAGCTGGATTTCACCCTGCCGGAGACCGGAAGCTACGGGGCCGGGATGTTCTTCCTGCCGCCGCATGAGGGAAAGGCCGCCGAGGCCCGCCGGATAGTGGAGGAGACCGTCTCCGGCGAGGGCGGTGTCACCCTCGGCTGGCGCCGTGTACCGATTCGAAAACAGGCCCTCGGCGAGACCGCCCTTCTCACACTTCCTTCCATAGAGCAGGCATTCTTTGCCTTCGACGGAATGAAAGGTGATGCACTCGAACGGCAGCTGTACATCTGCCGCAAGCTGATGGAGAGAACCGCGGCGGAAGCCGGTCTGGATATTAACCGGTTCTACATCCCCTCCCTCTCTTCCAGGACCATCGTCTACAAGGGGATGTTCGTCTCCACTCAGTTCACCGATTTCTATCCGGACGTGCTGGATCCCGACTTCAAGAGTGGATTCTCCATCGTTCATCAGCGGTACAGCACCAACACTTTTCCCTCCTGGCCCCTGGCGCAGCCCTTCCGCTACATCGCCCACAACGGCGAGATCAACACTCTCAGGAGGAACATGAACAACATGATCGCCCGGGAGCGGAGTATATCCTCCCCTCTCTTCGGGGAGGATATTGAAAAAATCACCCCCGTGGTCAATCCCGACGGCAGCGATTCGTCGGTCTTCGACAACGTACTGGAACTCCTCGTACAGGGAGGCCGGGACATGCACCACGCGGTCATGATGATGGTGCCGGAGGCATTCGGGTCCCGCTACCACATCTCCGAGGACAAACGGGCCTTCTACGAATATCATGCCGCCATCATGGAGCCCTGGGACGGACCGGCGGCCATCGTCTTTACCGACGGGTCCAGGATCGGCGCGACCCTCGACCGCAACGGACTGCGGCCCGGACGCTACGTCATCACCAGGGGCGGCAAGGTCGTTCTCGCTTCGGAAGCCGGGGTCATCGAATTCCCTCCGGAGGAGATCATGGAAAAGGGGAGGCTCGCTCCAGGCAGGATGTTCGTGGTGGACACCGAAAAGGGACAGGTCGTAAGGGACAACGCCCTCAAGGCGGCAGTGTCCAGGGGCAAGCCCTACCGCCGCTGGCTCGAGAAGAACCGGATCGAACTCAGGGGACTCTTTGGTCTTCCGAGCGCGGTCCCCATCGACCGGGAGACCCTCTCCACCAGACTCAGAGCCTTCGGCTACAGTCTCGAAGACATGCTGAAGATCATTCTGCCGATGGTGACGGGGGCCCAGGAACCGATCGGATCCATGGGCAACGACGCGGCCCTGGCGGTCCTCTCCGAACGGCCGCAGCTCCTCTACGACTACTTCAAGCAGATGTTCGCCCAGGTCACCAATCCACCGATCGATGCCTACCGTGAGAACCTGGTGATGTCCCTGATGAGTTTCGTAGGACGGGAGAGGAACCTCCTGATGGAGACGCCCGAGCACTGCCGGCAGCTCAAACTGGCCCATCCCGTACTGACCAACGATGATGTCCATCACCTCCGGAACACCACGATAGCGGATTTTACCGTCGAAACGGTGGAGATGTTTTTTTCTCCTGGGCTTCAAAGCGGCGGGACGGTGGAAATCGGACCGGCGAGCGTCACACGGCAGGATGCCGGACTGAAGGCCGCCCTGGACGGTCTCTGCCGCAATGTGGAGGCGAAGATCGACGGCGGAGCTTCCCTGGTCATTCTGAGCGACCGGGGAATGGCGGCGGACCGGATTCCTGTCCCGGCACTTCTGGCAATGGGCGCGGTGCAGCAGCACCTGGTGCAGCGGGGTAAACGTCACCTCAGCGGGATTATCATTGAAACAGGAGAGGCCCGGGAGGTCCATCACATCGCCACCCTCGTGAGCTACGGGGCCAGCGGCGTCAATCCCTACCTCGTCTTCGAAGCCCTCGGGGACCTCAAGGAGCGGGGATACCTGCCCGACGGCACCACTATCGAACAGGCAACCGAGAACTATATCACGGCGGTGAAGAAGGGACTCCTGAAGGTGATGTCGAAGATGGGGATCTCGACGATCCGCAGCTACCGCGGATCCCAGATCTACGAAGCCCTCGGTCTGAACAGCGAGCTCATGCGGCAGTATTTTCCCCACACTCCTTCCAAGATCGAAGGGATCGGACTGGCAGAGATAGAGCAGGAGACGATACAGCGGCATACTTCGGGCTTCCGCTTCGACGAGAAGAAGCTCGACCACCTCGACTCCGGGGGAATCTACGCCTATCGGAAGAATACAACCAAACACCGGTTTACCCCCATGGCAATCGTCCACCTGCAGCAGGCTGTCCGTCAGGACGACTACGGTACCTTCAAGAAGTACAGCGCCGAGATCAACGATGTGGAGAAAAACCTCTGCAGCCTGCGGGGACTCATCTCCTTCAAGCCGGGCCGGCCGGTTCCCATCGAGGAAGTGGAACCGGAAGAGGAGATCGTCAAGCGGTTCGCATCCGCGGCGATGTCCTTCGGCTCCCTCAGCGGGGAAGCCCACACGACGATCGCCGTCGCCATGAACCGCCTCGGCGCCATGAGCAACTCCGGAGAAGGGGGCGAAGACAACCGCCGGTACCGGATACGGGAGAACGGGGATTCGGCGGTCAGTACGGTGAAGCAGATCGCCTCCGGGCGCTTCGGCGTCACCGGTGAGTACGTGATCAATGCCCGGGAACTGCAGATCAAGATGGCCCAGGGGGCCAAACCCGGCGAGGGGGGGCAGCTGCCGGGACACAAGGTCGACTCCAATATC
>JBNGED010000273.1:0-4111 GCA_049975605.1 Sediminispirochaetaceae bacterium
CTTCTGCCAAATCGTTCGGGGAAGATTGAGGTATAAATTTTGCAGTAGCTGCCTCCTTTCAACTTAAGAGCTTACAACAAGACTGACGAATGATGAGTTCTGTGGTCAACAGGATTATTCTTGGAACGGGTTTTTTCAAGACACTCCTCCTTTTCTCATATTTACTATGCAGAAAAAGGAGTGTCCTGACAAGTGACTCCTCGGGACCTTCTCCGCAAGACCTTCTCCACGAGACCTTCTCCACGAGGTCCCGTCGAACTGGTAATGACAGAAACATACTGGTATGATACAAAAGGTTATGGAATACTACGACCCGCGTACACACCACTTCATTGCCGACCCGGAGGCGGACCCTTTCGGGGACGGTATACCGGTCTTCAAGGATCTGGAAAAAGCTTCGCGGCCCCTCATTCTCTCCGCTTCCGGATGGCGCAAAGTCTTCGCCGCCGACGGAAATGATGAGAGCAGGACGACTGCGATCAGCCCCGCGGATCGTGTAATCGCGGGGGCCGCCGCGGTGGTCCTGACCGAATACCTCGGTTCACAGACCGGCGGCGGACGGGTAGTGATCAGTACCGCCTGCGACTCCCGCCCCACGGGGCCGGCTATGTTGGACATCATGCACAGGGTCTTCCTGGCCCTCGAAGCCGATGTACAGCCCCTCTTCATCGCGGCGGCCCCCGAGGCGATGGCGTCGGTCAAACTGGATGAGCTGGCAGACGGCTTTGCCTATATCTCCGCCAGTCACAATCCCATCGGCTACAACGGTCTCAAATTCGGCGGGGCTGACGGCGCTGTTTTCGGGGGAGCAAAGTCGGCGGAGCTTATCGACAGATTCCGCACGGTCCTGGAGGACCCCGGTACTATCGACCGGATTGTATCCCTGGTCCGCAGCGTGTCGCCGATGAGGTACTCGGAGCTTCTCGAGCACATTCCGGCCTGCAAGCAGCAGTCGCTGCAGCGGTACGCCGCTTTCACGCGGCGTGTGGTGACCGGCTCCGCCGGCCCTCAGCCCAGGAAGGAGCCGGATTTTTTCGAAGCCCTGGGCATTGCCCTCGAACATCATCCGATTGGAATACTCGGGGAGCTGAACGGCAGCGCCCGGGGAGCATCGATCGACACGGAATTCCTGCGCTCGGCTGGATTCATCGTGGAGATGCACAATGACACTCCCGGAGATGTAGTTCACAGGATAGTCCCTGAAGGTGAGAGCCTCGATCTGTGCCGCTCACTGCTGGAGAACGCCCGCCGAGAGAATCCGGCCTTCAGCCTGGCCTACGTCCCCGACAATGACGGCGACCGCGGCAACATCGTCTATTACAGCACCGCCGGGAAGAAGGCCCTCCCCATCGATGCCCAGCAGGTCTTTGCCCTGACCGTGCTGGCCGAACTGGCTTTTCAGGACTTCCAGGAAGAAGAAACTGGAACCACCCTTAAAAAAGCGGTCGTCGTCAACGGTCCCACTTCCATGCGGATAGAACGTATCGCCCGCGCTTTTTCGGCCGATGTTTTCCGAGCCGAAGTCGGCGAAGCGAATGTGGTGGGGCTTGCGGAGAAGCTGCGGGGCGAAGGATATGCCGTACGTATACTCGGCGAAGGCTCCAACGGAGGGAATATCACCCATCCGGCCACGGTCCGGGATCCTCTGAACACCATTTTTTCCCTGGCCAGGCTGACGGCCTTCCGGGGTCCGGCTTCTCCTTACAGCTTCTACAATCGCTGGCTCCATCTCTCCGGGACGGACTCCGACCGCCCGGCGGAATTCGGCCTCGACGAGGTGATCGCTTCGCTGCCGTCATTCATCACCACCAGCGCCTATGAACCGGAAGCGATCATGCGTATCATGACCGCGGACCATGCCCGGCTGAAGGCGAACTACGAGAAGATATTCCTGGAGGAGTGGGACCTCAGGAAGAACCATCTGCGGGAAGAATACGGAATCCACAGCTGGCGGGAGATCAACTACGAGGGAATCGAAGCCCGAGAAGGCCTCGGCCAGTCCTTCCGCAGCGGAAGCGAGAAAGGCGGACTCAAGATTATTTTTTCAGATTCCAGAGGTGAGGACACCGACTTTCTGTGGATGCGCGGTTCCGGCACCGAACCGGTGTTCAGGGTACTTGTGGACTGCGCGGGTGGTGACCGCAGCCGTCATGACCGGCTGCTGGAGTGGCACAGGGAGATTATAAACAGAGCTGACACTGGCTAATCACATATAAAATAGAGAGAGAAGGAGGAAACATGAGCGTTCACATAGGTGCGAAAAAAGGGGATATAGCTGAAGTAGTTCTGATGCCTGGTGATCCCCTGCGGGCCCAGTTCATCGCCGAGAATTACCTGAAAGATGCGGTCCGTTACAATGAAGTCAGAGGGATGTACGGATACACCGGAACATACAAAGGGACCCGCGTTTCCGTTCAGGGGTCGGGTATGGGAATCCCTTCGATATCGATCTACGCCCACGAATTGATCAACGAATACGGCGTCAGGAGGATCATGAGAGTCGGGTCCTGCGGTTCACTTCGGAAGGAGGTCCGCATCCGCGACATGGTCTTCGGTATGGCCGCCAGCCACGATTCCGGGATCAACGACCGGAGGTTTCCCGCCATGACCTATGCCCCGACGGCAGACTACTCCCTCCTGGAGAAGGCGGTTGCAGCGGCCAGGGAGAAGCAGTATCCCTTTCACGTCGGAAATATTCTCTCCACCGACACCTTCTACAATGACGATCCCGAGCTCTGGAAGCAATGGGCCGCCTTCGGCGTGCTCGCGGTTGAGATGGAGGGGGCCGCCCTCTATACCCTGGCATCCAAATTCGGAGCGCAGGCGCTGACTATCCTGACGGTGAGCGATCATCTGGTCACCGGCGAGCAGACCAGCAGCGAGGAGCGGCAGAAGACATTCACGCAGATGATGGAGGTTGCCCTCGAAACCGCCGCTTCATAGCAGAATCAAACGGCCGGGGTCGGAATCCGTCCGCCCAATCACTTGATCCGGTACAACTCTCCCTCCGCGGCGAGGAAGCCCTCGTCTTCGAGGTGTCTGAGACACTTCTCCACCCTGCCGTATTCGAAGCGGTCCAGCGTCCCGCGTATCTGCCCGATACTCATCCCGCCGTTGCGAAGGAGAAGTGAGAGCAGAGCCCCGCGGATCTGCCGGTCCGAGTCCTCGAAGGGCGCCTGCCGGTAGTAATGGGCGCTCTTCCGGTTGGGATTCGGCACGGTATACTTCAGATACACTCCGTAATCCATCAGGGCGTAGTACCAGTGCCGGGGATTCTTCGTGTCGAGCAGGGCTGCAACGTATTCCAGGACTTCCCTGTCACGGACCTCCTCCCGGTCCCTGAAAAAGAAGTGGATGATGACTCTTCGAATGTTGGTTTCAATAAAAACGGAGGGCAGATTGTGGATGAAGGCCTGCAGCGAACCGGCCGTCGCCGGTCCGACCATCGGCAGCCGCAGTAATTCAGCGGTCCCGGTCGGCACCTCGTCACCGTACTCACTGTGAATAATTGCCGCGGACTCCTTCAGCCCCAGGGCCCGCCGATTGTAGCCGAGTCCGCTCCACAGCTGCAGAACACCGGCGAGGGGGGCCGCCGCGAGTTCGGCAAAGGAGCCGATGGTCTCAACGAAGGGGCCGTACTTTTTCAGGACCCGTTCGGTCTGGGTCTGCTGGAGCATGAGCTCGGAGACGAAAATCCGGTAGGGATCATCGGTATCCCGCCAGGGAAAGCTGCGGCCGTACTCACGGTAGTACCGCCATATTTTTTCCCTCAGGTCCGAAATGTCTTTGGAAGAACACAGCATCTCGTCAGCCGGCGGTCTCCTGCTGCTGCACCTGCACCTGCTGCTGCTTCTCCCGCCGTTTGCGCGCCTTCTCGGCACCGCGGCTGATCCGGTTCCACACCCCGGTCAATCCCATGGCTTTTTTCATCTCCAGGAGGGTCAGCCGGGCCTCTTCACGGGCGGCAAGGGTGCCTTCGAAGATGACCTCTTCAACCAGGCCGGGCTTCTCGCTGTAAGACTGGCGCCTCTCCCGCAGCGGATCGAGGAAGCTGTTGATGGCCGCCGAGAGTTTTTCCTTGACCTCCACATCCCCTACCCTGCCTGTCTGG
>JBNGED010000274.1:0-4085 GCA_049975605.1 Sediminispirochaetaceae bacterium
CGATATCATCATGAACGCCGACTCTCTCGCCGCCCTCGGGATCCTGCTGAACGAGCTCCTCACGAACTCGATGAAGCATGCCTTTCCGGATGGGAAAAAAGGAACGATACACGTCACCTGCAGTTCCCCTTCGCCGCAGCATGCCTTCCTCATCTACAGGGACGACGGCATCGGTCTGCCCGACTCCGTACTTGCCGGCAAGTCGGAGGGGCTCGGCATAACCCTCATCAAGATCCTGGCCGGACAGCTCAAAGGTAACGTGGAAATGAAACGGGACCGGGGAACGGTGATTGAAATTGAGTTCATGGTATAAGCAGAGGGGAGTTATACGTTTCGTACTGATCCTCTTCGCCGTCTCGGCGGGGATCAACTACATCTGGGAAATGCTGCAGATGCCTCTCTACGAGGACATGCCCTTCGGCGCGCCGGGCAGCTGGATTCTCTGCTTCAGGGCCAGCATCGGCGACGGCTTTATCATTCTCTTCATCTGGGCCCTCGGTTCAGCAGTTTTCAGGTCCCCCACATGGTTCAAGCCGCTCACATGGCGGGGAACCGCCCTGCTTCTCCTGTCGGGTCTGTTTATCGCCGCGGGTATTGAACTCCACGCCCTGGCCGCCGGACGCTGGGCGTATTCCGCCCTCATGCCGCTCCTGCCTGTTTTGCGGGTCGGTCTCTCTCCGGTCCTCCAGCTCCTCTTCCTGCCCTTCATCTGTATGCAGGTCTCGTACCGAGCGGAAGGCCGGAGGAAAAACAGCTGAGTGTGCTCCGCGTTCAAGCCGTTCATCAACAGCTTCCAATTCTATCTTCAACTTTCCCGAAAAATCTCCGATTATCTTATTGAATCCACACATATAGTGTGCTATTATCGAATTTGTGGGTTAGAGTCCACTATATATAGTGTGATTTTCAGGAAGTATGATCGATGCGGTGTCCCCATTGTTCGGCCCAGGACGATAAGGTGATCGAATCAAGAACGAATTCCACCGGTACGAGCATCCGGCGGAGAAGGGAATGTCTCTCCTGCGGATACCGGTTCACCTCCTACGAACATATCGAGGAGAAGCCGCTCAAGGTTATCAAACGCGACGGGCGCCGCGAGCCGTTCGACCGGCAGAAGCTCGAACGGGGAATCGAGACATCACTGGAGAAGAGGCCGATTCCACAGACGACCATCGAGCAGCTGATCAATGCCATCGAGGACCAGGCTTCACTCGAGGGCGGCAGTTCCCGGGAGATTGAGACCGCCAGAATCGGCGACATGGTGCTCGAGCAGCTTTTTACTCTCGACAAGGTGGGATATATCCGCTTCGCATCGGTCTACAAGATGTTCGAAGACATCGAAGCCTTCAAACAGGAACTGGATCTCCTGTTTGGCAGCAATCTGAACAACGACAACCGGAGGGAGCATACGTGAGAGTTGAATTGAAGAATGGCAGCTGGGAGGTATCACTCGGGACTGATTTTACCGCCCCGTCGGAAGGAGACTCGTACCGGCCGGCAGTGCGCAGAGTGGTAAAAAGAGACGGATCAATCGAAACCTACGACCGGTCGCGTATCACCGATGCCATTGCCAAAGCGATCCGGGCGGTCCGCAGCGCTGAGGACCCCGAACTGGCTGAATCGCTCTCACAGAGGGTGGAAGAGAAGATCCATGATGTGCTCTCCGGGCGGCATCCCAATTCCGTACCGGCCATCGAAGAGATCCAGGACATCGTCGAGACCGTTCTGATCGAGTCCGGGGATGCGGCCGTCGCCAAGGCCTACATTCTCTACAGGGCCCGTCACGAATCCATCCGCGACACCCGCAAGCTGGTACTGGATATCAACGAGACCATGGACGGCTACCTTTCCAGGTCCGACTGGCGCGTGAATGAGAACGCCAATGTCAACTTCTCCCTCGGAGGACTGATCCTCCACAACTCCGGAACCATTACAGCCAACTACTGGCTGAAGAACATATATACGCAGGAGATCGCCGAAGCCCACCGTACTGCGGCATTTCACATTCACGATCTGTCGATGTTCAGCGGGTATTGCGCCGGCTGGTCGCTGCGTCAGCTGATACAGGAAGGACTGGGAGGCGTGCCGGACAAGATTTCATCCAGGCCGGCACGGCACCTTTCTACGCTGGTGCAGCAGATCGTGAATTTTCTCGGGATCATGCAGAACGAGTGGGCGGGAGCCCAGGCTTTTTCGAGCTTCGACACCTATCTTGCTCCATTTGTAAAAAAAGACAAGCTATCCTTTGACGAGGTAACCCAGAACGTCCAGACCTTCATCTTCGGGGTGAACACCCCCTCGCGATGGGGAAGCCAGGCGCCGTTCACCAACATCACCCTCGACTGGACTGTGCCCCCCGATCTGGCCGAGCGGAAGGCCGTCGTGGGCGGCGAAGAGCAGGATTTCACCTACGGGGACTGCCAGTCGGAAATGAACATGATCAACAGGGCTTTCATCGAGCTGATGCTGGCCGGCGACGCGGAAGGACGGGGTTTTCAGTATCCCATTCCGACTTACAATCTGACCGAGGATTTCGACTGGGACTCGGAGAACGGGAAGCTCCTCTTCGAGATGACCGCCAAGTACGGCACTCCCTACTTCCAGAACTTCATCAACAGCGACCTCGATCCCGGGGACGTCCGCTCCATGTGCTGCCGGCTTCAGCTGGACAAACGTGAGCTCCGCAAGCGGGGCGGCGGCCTGTTCGGCTCCGACGAGTTCACCGGGTCTCTGGGCGTGGTGACCATCAATCTTCCCCGGATCGGTTACCTCTCCGACTCCCGGGTGGACTTTTTCCACCGATTGACGGACCTGATGGACATTGCAGCCCAGTCACTGGTGATCAAGCGGAAGGTAATCGAGCGCCTGATGGAGGGCGGACTCTTCCCATACACCAGACGCTACCTCGGTCACCTCAACAACCATTTTTCCACCATCGGCATATGCGGTATGAACGAATGCGCGCTCAACTTCCTCGGCAAGGACATATCCACCGGGGAAGGGGCCGACTTCGCCGAAGAGGTCCTGGAATACATGCGCCGGCACCTGTCGGACCTTCAGGAGGACACCGGCGACCTGTTCAACCTCGAGGCCACTCCGGCGGAGAGCACGAGCTACCGCCTGGCCAAGCACGACCGGGAAGCCTACCCCGATATCATTACCAGCGGGGACAGTGAACCTTTCTACACCAACTCGACCCAGCTGCCGGTGGACCACACCAGCGACGTCTTCGAAGCCCTGGACCACCAGGACCGGCTCCAGACCAAATACACCGGCGGAACGGTGTTTCACGCCTTTCTCGGCGAGGCAGTCAGCGACTGGGAGGCCTGCCGCAAGCTCGTGAAGGCAATTGCATACACCTATCACCTGCCGTATTTTACCATATCTCCCACCTTCTCCGTGTGCCCGAACCACGGATACCTGGCGGGGGAACACTTCACGTGTCCCCATTGCGGGGCCGATGCGGAGGTCTACTCGCGGATCGTCGGATACTACCGTTCCGTGCGGAACTGGAACCGGGGGAAGCAGGAG
Source organism: Sediminispirochaetaceae bacterium (assembly GCA_049975605.1). Taxonomy (GTDB): domain Bacteria; phylum Spirochaetota; class Spirochaetia; order DSM-16054; family Sediminispirochaetaceae; genus DSBN01. The sequence continues at coordinate 3,532 of JBNGED010000274.1, forward strand.
GAGTTCGGCATCCGCAAGCTCTTCGAAGAACCGGCGGTGGATATAGAAGTGGATATAGAAAAAGAACGGCGGGCGGGGCGGGCCGCAAACCCCGCAGCAGGACGAGTCAAGAGGACTGGCGAGAGAGACCGGGCCGGCGATAACGTCCAGGCCGGATTGGCAGACCGGGCCGGCGATAACGTCCAGGCCGGCCGCGGTACTCACCCGGGGAACGCCCACGGTCATGAGCAGACCGGCGGTCCCGGCCGCGGTAACGCTGCTGCCGGCAGTACCGGCGATGGGAGCAGCCGCGAAGTCCATTCCTACATCCTGTTTTTCCGAGAGACCTGCCCCAACTGCCCGCCTGTAAAACGGGTATTGCATGAATCTTCCGTGGACGGACGGGAGGTGAACGTCGACACGCCTGAGGGGCTGGAAGAGGCCCTTTCCCTCAACGTAATGGCGGCGCCGACGGTTATCTGTCTGGATGAAAATGGAGAAGAGATCGGCCGTTCCTGCACTGCCGATGAACTGGGAGGTCTTCTCTGCTCCGCCGCTGCCGCTCCCGCCGTCCT
>JBNGED010000275.1:0-4084 GCA_049975605.1 Sediminispirochaetaceae bacterium
GTTCCAGACGATGACCCGGTAGCCGTGGAGGGTGAAGTACTCCTTCAGGTTCCCGGTAAGGGCTTCCGACAGGAGTTCGAAGGAGGCTTCGGCTCCCTCGAAGTGATAGCCGCGGGCCTCCAGTTCCTTGACCTTCTCCACGATCTTGCGGGCCGTCTCCCCGGTAAGCCGCCTGCCGACACCCATGTGCTTGGTCTTCTCGAGGATATTGCTCTTTCCCGACAGCTCGGAAATTGTGGTTGAGCGCCGGTTCCCTACGAGCTCCGGATCGATATGCTCGTATGTTTTTGAATTCTTGCGGATAGCTGATACATGGATCCCGCCTTTGTGGCTGAATGCATGCTGTCCGACAAAAGGCATGTGATCATCGGGGGTGGTGTTGGAGACCTCCGATACGAAGTGCGACAGGGTCTGGAGTTTTTTCAAGTTCTCCTCACCGATGGTACCGTACTCCTTCTTGATCGAGAGATTGGGGAGTACGACGCAGAGGTTGGCATTCCCGCAGCGCTCGCCGATGCCGTTGATAGTCCCCTGCACCATCCGTGCTCCCAGGTCGACTGCTTCGAGGGTGTTCGCCACCGCGCAGCCGGCATCGTTGTGGGCATGGATTCCTATCGGCACATCAAAAGCGCTGACGATAGAACTTGTGGCTTCCCGTATCTGGTCCGGCAGACGTCCCCCGTTGGTATCACAGAGGACCAGCCAGTCCGCTCCGGCCTGCACCGCCGCTTCGAGTGAAGCAACGGCGTACTCGCGGTCGGCAAAATAACCGTCGAAGAAGTGTTCTCCGTCAAAGACCACCTCGTCGACATGCCGCTTGAGATAGCGGACCGATGAGTAGATCATCTCCAGATTCTCTTCTTTCGTCGTTCCCAGGGCATCTCTTACATGGAGGTCCCAGGATTTGCCGAAGATCGTGATCACGGGGCATCCGCTGCGCAGCAGAAGTTCCAGATTGCGGTCCTTCTCCGCAGGGGTCTCCTTCATGCGGGTGGAACCGAAGGCAGTCAGCCGGGCGCTCGCGAGGGTCCGCCGGGAGGCTTCCGCAAAGAACGCCTCGTCCTTCGGATTGGAACCCGGCCAGCCGGCTTCTATGTAGTGGACTCCCAGATCGTCCAGTGCTTCCATCACCTGCAGCTTGTCTCCCAGGGAAAATGTGACTCCAACCGACTGTGCCCCGTCACGCAGGGTCGTGTCGTATACCAGCAGTTCAGATTTCATAACTTCCTCACTTTTCTTTTTTGAGCCACGACATCATCCCTCGCAGCTCCTTGCCCACCTTTTCGAGCTGATGCTCGGCTTCGAGGCGGCGCATTGTCTTGAAATAGGGCTGTCCCGCCTTATTTTCCAGCACCCAGTTCCTGGCGAATCGTCCGGACTGTATATCTTTCAGAATTTCCTGCATGACAGCTTTGCTCTCATCGGTGATGATCTTGTCCTGGGTGATGTAATCCCCGTACTCGGCGGTGTTACTGATGGAGTAGCGCATGTAATCGAAGCCGCCTTCATATATCAGGTCGACGATCAGTTTCATCTCGTTAATGCATTCGAAATAAGCCATCTCGGGCTGATAACCGGCGGCCACCAGGGTCTCGAAGCCTGCCTTCATCAGGGAGGTGACCCCGCCGCACAGTACGGCCTGCTCGCCGAAGAGGTCGGTCTCGGTCTCTTCGCGAAAACTGTTGCGGAACAAGCCCGCTCTGGTGCAGCCGATCCCCTTGGCATACGCTTTACCGAGGGCGTCGGCGTTGCCGGTTGCATCCTGGTACACCGCGATCAGCCCCGGGACTCCCCGACCCTGCTGGTATTCCCTGCGGACCATGTGTCCAGGACTCTTCGGGGCGATCATGATGACGTCCACATCCTTCTCCGGAGTGATCTGATGGAAGTGGATCGAAAACCCGTGGGCGAACATCAGCATGTTCCCCGGCTTGAGTCCCTTCCTGACATCTTCCTCATACACCTTCGGCTGCAGCTCGTCGGGAATAAGCATCATGACCATATCAGCCTTCTCCGCGGCTTCGGCAACGGGGGCCACTTCAAGGCCCGCCTTCCGGGCGGTCTCCCAGTTGGAGCTTCCTTCGCGCAGTCCGACGACCACTCTGCAGCCGCTCTCGAGCAGATTGAGCGCATGGGCATGCCCCTGGCTCCCGTATCCTATAACTGCAATCGTCTTGTCCTGCAGGATGTTCAGGTCCGCATCTTTGTCGTAATAAATCTCAGCCATTGTTTTCTCCTTTGGTTTTGTTTTGCCTGTATGTATAACCGGGATTTCACATCCCGTTTTTCTCCCATCTGTCCATAGCCACGATTCCCGTCCGTGCCACCTCCGCGATCTGCTGCGGGCTGAAGTGGCTGAGGAAGGAATCAACCTTGTCGCTGTTGCCGGTAATCTCCACTACGAATCCTTTGGGTCCGGAGTCGAGGATCTGTCCCTTGAACACATTTACCAGCTGCAGTATCTCGTTGCGCTGTCCCATCGGAGCATTGACCTTGATGAGACCGATCTCCCGTTCCACTTTGCGGGAAGGGTGAATGGTCATGACCTTCACCGTATCGACGATCTTGTAGAGCTGCTTCTGTATCTGCTCAACGCCCCTGTCGTCTCCCTTGACGATAATGGTCAGACGGAATTTGTCTTTGTCCTTGGTCGGTCCCGCGGTAATGCTGTCGATATTGAAACCCCGCCGGGTAATCAGACTCGTGATCTTCGAGAGAACCCCGGGATGGTTCAGCACGAGCAGTGAAATGATATGGTCCGTTAAAGTACTTTTGTCTTCACCCATTGTATCCTCCTTGCGATCGGCGTTCCGTAAAGGCCGCCCGGCCCGACGGTCTACGCTTTTCTATTTTTCCCCTACAGCTTCCGGATTACCTTGTCCAGAGACTTCCCTGCCGGTACCATCGGCAATACGTTCTCCTCTCCGGTGATCACCGCATGCAGCAACATGCTCTCCTCGCTATCCGCCAGGGCCTTTACGGCCTCTTCAGCCTCATCGGGATTCACCAGACGCCGGGATTTGATTCCCATTGCCTGCGCGAGAAGGCAGAAATCGGGATTGTCGTTCATCTCGGTCCCCGAATACCGCTTCTCGAACAGAAGCTGCTGCCACTGTCTCACCATGCCGAGGTAGCTGTTGTCCAGGAGCAGCATCTTGACCTTCAGTCCGTACTTCTTCACGGTAGTGAGCTCCTGCATATTCATCTGGAAGCCTCCGTCACCGGATACCGCCAGGACCTGTTTATCCGGGTTCCCGACCGCAGCTCCGATGGCCGCAGGCAGGCCGAATCCCATGGTCCCGAGTCCGCCGGAGGTAAGCAGCTGACGTTCATGCCTGAACCGGAAATACTGGGCCACCCAGATCTGGTTCTGTCCTACATCCGTAGCAACGATCGTGTCGTCGGGAAAGAAGCGGCGTGCCAGCTGTATAAGGTGCTGCGGCTGGATGGTGTCCGTCTGGTCATATTCCATCGGATGGGCTTCGCGGTAGCTCTTCAGCTCTTCGACCCAGGCTGTGTAGTCACCGTAGGCCTTTTCCCGGTTCAGCTCCTCCAGGACCATCCTCACCGGACCGACCAGGGGAAGGTCCACCTCGATATTCTTCCCGATCTCGGCCGCATCGATGTCCACGTGCACCACCTTCGCCTGAGAGGCGAAGGTGGACGGGTCACCCATGATGCGGTCTGAAAACCTGGATCCAAGCACGAGCAGGAGGTCACAGTTCTGCAGGGCGTAGTTCCCGTATAAGGAGCCGTGCATGCCGATCGGTCCGTAGTAGAGATCGTCGTTCGCGGGGGCCACTCCGTGTCCCATGAGGGTGTTTACCACGGGTATACCGTAGGTATCGCAGAGACGGTTCACCAGCTCCGTGGATCCCGACAGGATTATTCCTCCGCCGCTGAGCACCAGGGGCTTAACGGACTCCTGCAGCATCCTCTTCAGTGTCTTTATCTGCTTCGGATGACCGACATTTTTGGGTTTGTACCCCGGGAGATCGGGGTTGTCGGGATAGACGAATTCCGCCTCATCCATCTGGACGTCCTTGGGTATGTCCACCACGACCGGACCCGGCCGACCCGTGGT
>JBNGED010000276.1:0-4038 GCA_049975605.1 Sediminispirochaetaceae bacterium
TACCAGCGACACCGAAGTCATGAATCTCAGAGAAGGGAAAAAAGAGAAGATCTCCAAGGTATTCAAGGTGAACGGCCGCAAACTTGACGAAGTCAAAGAACTCGTTGCCGGAGATATGGGCGTCGTGACCAAGATCGACTCTCTGCATACCAACGACACGATCTGTTCTCCGGACCGGCAGATAAAGCTCAAACCATTGGCCATACCCCATCCGGTATATGCCCTCACCGTGCTCGCTTCGGACAGGAAGTCGGAGGACAAGCTGAATGATTTCCTCCATCGGATTACCGAGGAGGACCTGACCTTCACCGTCAGCTTCAATCCGGAGACCAAGGAGAGCGTCATCTCGGGTATGGGAGAGCTACACATAAACATGATCCTCGACAGGATCAAGGAGAAGCAGAAGCTCAGCATCGAGACCAAGACCCCCAAGGTCGCCTATCGGGAGACCATCACCAAGGCATCCAACGCTGAATATACCCATAAGAAACAATCCGGCGGACACGGACAGTTCGGACGTGTCGTGATAGAGATCATGCCTCTCGAGCGTGGTGAAAAATTCTCCTTCGAGAACGCCATCCGCGGACAGGCGGTATCCAAGGGATACATGCCCGGGATCGAAAAGGGACTGCTGGAAGGGATGGAAGAGGGATACCTGGCCGGTTATCCCATGGTAGACATCGGCGCTAAGGTAGTCGATGGTAAGGAACATCCGGTTGACAGTTCGGAAATGGCTTTCAAATTAGCCTCCAAGGGCGCCCTCAAAGCCGCTCTTGATAAGGCCGATCCGGTACTTCTCGAACCTATCATGAAGCTCAAGGTCTACGTTGATGAACAGTATCTCGGAGACATCCTCTCCGATCTCAGCTCCAAGCGGGGCAGAGTCCAGGGACAGGAGAACCTCGGAGGCGGTATCGTACAGGTTTACGGCGAAGTACCTCAGGCCGAGATGCTGCGATATGCCATCGACCTGCGTTCCATAACCTCAGGCACCGGTTCCTTCGAACTGGAATTCGACCATTACGAGGTCGTTCGGGGCAAGATCGCCGAAGACATCATTGCCAAATCGAAGGAAGAGGCGGCGAAGGAATAAGAGACGCACCTGTACTGGAACCGTTAAAAATAAGTGAGGCGGGCCGGTCTTTCAACCGGCCCGCCTCTTTTTTCAGACTAACTCTCAGGAAAGACTCTACTTCCTGTCCTTGATCGGAACGTAACTCATTGCTTCCTTGCGGATGTGCTTGTAAGCCGGACGAAGGATTCGGCCGCCGTTGATGATCTCCTCGATCCTGTGAGCGGCCCATCCCGGGACTCGAGCTGCCGCAAAGATCGGCGTGAAGAGGTCCATTGGAATATCCAGCATGTGATACACGAATCCCGAATAGAAGTCTACATTGGCCGATATCACCTTGTTGGAATTCTTGACCCGCTTGAAGATTGCCGGAGTGAGCCGTTCCACCAGGTCATAGAGTTTGAACTCCTGCTCATACCCCTTCTCCTTTGCGAGGTCCCTGGCCTTGCCCTTGAGCAGAACCGCCCGGGGATCGGACAGGGTATACACTGCGTGTCCCATCCCGTAGATGAGCCCCTTCCGGTCGAAGGCTTCCTTGCGCAGGATCTGCTCGATGTACGCTGCTACCTCTTCCTCGTCTTCCCAGTCTCCGAGATTTTCCTTGAAGTTGTCGATCATCTCCCGGACCTTGATTGCCGCCCCGCCGTGCTTCAATCCCTTGAGCGAGCCGACTGCGGCGGAGACCGCAGAATAGGTGTCGGTGTCGGAGGAAGAGACAACATGGATGGAGAAGGCGGAATTGTTACCGCCTCCGTGTTCCGCATGACACACAAGGGCCAGATCCAGCAGATCCGCTTCGAGATCAGTGTAGGAGCCGTCCGGCCGGATCAGACGGAGAATGTTCTCGGCGGTGCTCAGTTCAGGATCCGGGCTGTGGATATAGAGAGTCTTCTTCTCATAGTAGTGCTGCTTTGCCTGATATCCGTACGCTATGAATACGGGGAACCGCGCAATCAGTTCGATCGACTGACGCAGGACGTTCTCGACGGTATTGTCTTCGGCATTCTCGTCGTAGGAGTAAGAAGCGAGCACGCTGCGGGCAAGCTTGTTCATGATATTCGAACTCGGCGCAGTGAGGATCATGTCTTCGGTGAATCCTCCCGGCAGGGTCCTCTTTTCCCCGAGGATTCTGGTGAACTCACCGAGCTCCTTCTCATTCGGCAGCTGTCCGAAGAGAAGAAGATAGATGGTCTCTTCGAAGCCGAAGCGCTTCTCCTTCTGGAAGCCTGCAACCAGTTCCTTCAGCTCAATCCCGCGGTAGCGCAGGCGGCCCTCGACAGGCACCCTTTCCTTCTCGTCAACGATGTAGCCGTGAACATCACCGATCTGGGTGAGCCCGACGAGCACGCCGGTGCCGTCGTTGTTCCGCAGCCCCCGTTTGACTTCATACTTTGTGAAATTGGCCGGATCTATCTGGTTGTTGCGGGCAACCAGTTCTGCATATTTATTCATGTTGATCCATTTATCCACCTGCATAAAGGGTACCTCCTATTTATCTATGCAAAAATATCTTTCATGCATTTATCAGCATTCAGCATTACACATATATATGCATTGTTCAATCCGTCAGACAGCGTTACCCGCCGGGGCTGTTCTTTTTTCAGCCCAGATCTCTCGAATGGGATGCTCCTTCAACTCTCCCTTCCGTTGGAAGCTGGTCTTGGGCCGCCACTGCCGGGGAGGAGCGAACCCGTCATACGGATTTACGAGCAGCTCTTCTCCTGCTACTGCTGCGAGGACCTGTTCCGCGTAGCTCTCCCAGTCCGTCACGGCATAGAAGTAGCCCCCCGGCCGCAGCCGCTCGGCGATGGTATGCAAAAAACCGGCCTGTAAGAGCCGGCGCTTGTGGTGTTTCTTCTTTGGCCAGGGGTCCGGAAAAAAGACGTGAAAGCCGTGTATCGACTCAGCTGGAATCATCGATTCCAGTACCTGGGCGGCATCCGCCTGAATGACTAGAAGGTTCTCCAGATTCATCGTGTGAATGGCGTTCAGGACGCGTCCGACTCCGGGCGGGTAGACTTCGATACCGAGATAATTGTACTCGGGATAGGTGCGCGCAAGTTCCACCGTAACATGCCCCATGCCGAAGCCGATCTCCACTATCACCGGTCTGGAGACCGGAAAGATTCTGTCCAGATCAAGCAGTTGAGAGCTGAACCGCAGGACGTACAGATCGGAGTATTCCTGCAGTGCCCGCGCAGCGGTTGAGCTGAGCCTGCCGCTTCTGAGAACGTAACTGCGGATAGTGCGCTTCTTCAGATCCATAATAGAGGCAATCTTAAGAAAAAGAGAATCCTATTGCAAGTACTCTTCGATAAAATCGGCAACCTCGGCGTTGGTCCTGAAGGAGAGCATCTTACCTGCGGCTTCTACAGCGGATGCCGTATCAACGGAACTGATGGAAGCCCTCACCTGAACCAGCATCCGCGGATCGACGCTGAAGATTCTGATCCCCACTCCCATGAAGAAGGTGAGCATTGTCCGGTCGGCTACCGCGTCGCCGCATACAGACAACGGACATTGCTGAGAATTCGCCGCTTCGGCAATCTGCTGAAACGCCTTCAACACCGCCGGATGATAGACACTGTAGAGCTCCGAAACGTCCTCGTTGGTACGGTCTATCCCCAGGATGTACTGCGTCAGGTCGTTGGACCCTATACTGAGAAAATCGGCCTCCCTCGCCAGTTCGGACACCATAAGTACTGCTGAAGGCAGTTCGATCATCGCACCGAAGCTCGGTGTGGTATTGTAGACCAGTTTCTCCCGGTCGAGTTCTTTCATTACTTCGTGCGCTACATCACGGGCAGCGATAAAATCGTCGATTCCTGCTATGAGGGGGAACATTATCTTCAGGTCGGTGTGAGCGCCTGCCCGAAGGAGGGCCCGCAACTGGTCCTTGAAGACCGACAGGTTCTTCAGGGAGTAACGGATCGCTCTGAGTCCCATGAAGGGGTTCTCCTCTGGAC
>JBNGED010000277.1:0-1759 GCA_049975605.1 Sediminispirochaetaceae bacterium
TTGGGTTCCACTGCAACCACTTCCGCCCCGAGACGCGACCACGCGCCGATCCGGTTGCCGATGTGGGAACCGATATCGAAGGCCAGGCTGCCCCGGGACAAAAATCCGGCGTAGAAACGCCGCATCCGCAGTGCTTTGAATGGAATGCCGTAGTAAATGAGGAAGGATGAAACCAGACCGAAGAACGAGGCATACCTGCCGCCGGTAAGATTGAGCGCGAATTCCCAGACGAAGGAGACGATGAGACCTCCCAGGGCCAGACCGAGAGCAGCCGTACGGAGCAGCTCGGGTAGAACGACGGCAGTGGCGCCTGCGAGAACTGCGGTGCTGAGGGCGCAGATGGTCCTTGAGAAACGGGAAAAACCGGGAGGATAGGAGGAAGCCCTGCCGGTGATAAAAAACAGGATGAAAAATACCGGACGGATGCCTCCAAAGGCGAGCACCCAGGCTCCATACCCGGCCCGGGTGTAGAGCAGATACGGCAGCACCGCGGTGAAGAAGGCGTCCGATTCTTCGTCGAGGAAGGCCCCGAACCGGCTGACGCCTGTCCGGCGCGCAATATAACCGTCGGCGAGGTCGCTCAGCGCCAGCAGGCTGAGGAGCGGGAAGACGATCATCCAGTGCCGCGACGCCTGCCACGGAACCAGTACGAAGGGCAGGGTCCCGAAGCTGCGCAACAGGGTCATCAGGTTGGCGGGCTTCTTGAATTCTCTGAAATTGAGGACGCAGAAGATGAGAAAGCTCAGGTATAGCAGCATCAGGAGTATGAGCGGCAGCGTTCCGCAGAAGCCGGAAGCGCCGGCCGGCGGACCGTCCTTCGTTGCGATCAGGAGAGATACGACCAGCAGAAGGATGAGGAGGGTATTCAAATTTTTCCAGTAATTGAGTTCAATCTTCATGGCTGTCTCATATTTGTTCCAGGAAGCCGCACAGCTGCCCTGCAGTTGCTTTCCAGTCAGGCAGCGTACTTGCCCTGCTCAGCGCGGCCCTGTGCATACGTACGCGGCGGGCCGGCGAACGAAGAAGTCTTTTGAGTTCCCTGACCCACTGGCCGGTGTGCCCGGGGCTGCAGAGAACAGCCGCCTTCGAATTGCCGACCACCTCCGGCAGGCCTCCCGTACGGTGAGCCATCAGCGGAAGGCCGGCGCCGAGAGCTTCGGCCGCCGCCATACCGTAACTCTCGAACAGGGACGGAAAGAGAAAGATATCGGCGTCCCGCATCTCTTCCCGCACCCTGGCGGGATTGATCTGAGGCCCGATCTCGATCCGCGATTCCAGCTGCAGCTGCCCGGCATTGTGCAGGAAGAGCTCTTCGATATCGCCCTGTTCGGAGGGGGCGCCGAATATTCGCCAGCGCCACCTCAGGTTCTCCACTTCCTTGAGGACCTTCAGCAGAAAGCGGTGGTTCTTGGCCGGCGTCCAGTTCGAAACAGTCAGCAGTTCAACCCGGCTGTCCTTCCACTGTACCTGATCGATAGAGAATCTGCCCCGGAGGCGGTAATCCCGGTCGGGAATTGTCTTCTCCAGTCCCGGTTTGGCTACAACTATCGGGACCGGGGTATCGAAAATTCGGCGGATCTGTGTCCGCATATAGTCGCTGGTCGTAACAATCCCGTCGCAGGCCTCGATGCATGCGGCTTCAGCCTGCCTGAGTTCCCCTGCCTTCTCCGCGGACAGAGTTGGATCGAGGGAGGGAAGATAGTGAACGAGAAGAGCGACCGGCGCCTGCCGCTTCCGTGCGGTGCCGACGGTCCATTCC
>JBNGED010000277.1:1769-4000 GCA_049975605.1 Sediminispirochaetaceae bacterium
ATCATGGAAAAAGAGGCTGTCCAGGAGAAGCGTACTGCCTGGTTCAATTCCGAGCTCTTGAAGACGGCCTGAGAGCGGATAAGGTGCGGGTATATTCCGATAGATGATGCGGTGCGGTCCAGCGGCTGCGGATACCCGTTCATTGTAAAGGTAGCCGCCGCTGTATGTTCGTCCGGGTTCGGGTGCCAGCAGGGTAATCATGGTTCGCCGTCCAGCTCACACTTCGTGGTCGTAGGATGCCCAGGCGGTCCCGGATTCCCAGATTCGGATCTCCAGTTCCGCCGGCAGCGGGGTATTCCGGCCGCGTATCCCTTCCACAAGTCGGTCCCACAGATAGACACACAGGTTCTCGAGACTCGGCTGCCGGTCCTGAAAGAAAGCCAGCTCGTTCAACAGCACATCGTCGATCTCGTCAAGAATTGCCGCCAGCTGATCCTCAAGGACAGCTATATCCGTGGAAAAACCGTTGACATCCAGTTGAGGGCTCCGGCACACCGCTTCCACCAGGTAGGGATGACTGTGAGGGGATGATTCATCCCCGAAGTCCCCTCTCAGGAAGTGGCGGGCCTGGAGCTTTTTCTGTACTCCCGTGGAAAACATTGCCGGCTCCTCAGTGCCGAGAAGAATATTGAAAGTGCGCAGGCACTATACAATAAGTATGGTTTTTCAGAGAGCCGGATGCAAGGTCAGATCGAACTGCCCGCGCGTGTTATTCATCGTCCCGGTGGGGCAGCAGCAGCGCCTGGAGTATCTCCGCGCCGCCCTCGAAGATATCGCGGAATGCATCCGGAGCCTTCTCCAGCGGGTAGCGGCGGGTAATGTATTTCGAAGGGCGTATCCGCTCCATCCACTCCTTCACTTCTCCGGTCCGGCGGGACCGGTCCCAGCGGGGACCGAGATCTCCGGGGACATGGGAGACCTGGCTGCAGCGAACGGTCAATCTTCGCCGGTGGAAGGCTTCTCCCAGCTTCAGCGAAGATGCTGCGCCGCCGTGCCAGGACGCTTCGATGACTGTCCCTTCGAACGCGGTGGAATCTATTGCCAGCTGGAGTCCCCCGTCGGTCCCGCTGAGATGAATGGTCTTGTCGGGAAGGCTGCCACCGAAGGCTGTCCGTATCAGCTCTTCCTGTCTCCCGGGATCCGATGGCTCGGGGGTAAGACACTGAACTCCCAGCCGGCCGCCGTGCTCACGCCGGGAACGGTCCGGGTCGACTGCGGCGATGTGAAGGCCGGTCCATTCCGACAGCATCTCTGCGCAGAGCAGCCCTATCATCCCCAATCCTACAATGAGAATACGGTCGCCGGGCTGCGGCCAGGCGTCCAGGAGAACGGTGTAGGCGGTTTCGACGCTCGGATAGAGTACGATATCCTCGAATGAGAAGGATTCGGGGAATTCGATCAGCTCCTTTTCCTGAATGTAGAACAGGTCCTGATGGGGAAAAAAGGCGAAGACCCTTCGTCCGTCTTCGGTCAGTCCGGCGTTCATGTAGCCGTACTTGACGGGATACTCCATCTCGCCTGCGAGGGACTTCAGTCCATCCATGGAGCTGCCCCCTGGAAAAGTACCATTATAGAGATGTTTCTCGGTTCCGTGACTGACAGCTATGGCCTGAGAATGAATGAGGATCTCTCCCGGCTGCCTGTGAATTGCTTCTTCCCGCAATGCAACCGTACGGGGGGCGGTGAAGTAGAGTGCTCTGGCGGTCCTACCGGCACTGCCGTTCCGCCGGGACCCTGCATCCTCCCGGAAGTCTATCTCCCAGATGATGTCTTCTCCTTCCTGCCGGACCGACCTGGTGGTACCCCGCAGGGCCCCGGCAAGTTCCTGCGTGTGAAGATCGCCGACGGCCTCTATACCCCGCCCAATGATCATGGGCGCGCACACGAGATACAGGGTGTCAACGAGGCGCAGTTTCAGAAATGATGTGATGACCGCCGACCCGCCCTCGACGAAGAGGCTCTCTATTCCGAGTGATCCCAGCTCGGTGAGGACCTGTGAAAGATCAACTCTTCCCTCTGAATCTGGAGGGACTTCTCTGATGTCGAGACCGTAGCCGGAAAGATCTTCCTGTCTGTCGGCAGGCGGAGAGGAACAGCAGAATATCAGTGTCGGATACTGACAGGCGGTCTGAACGATACGCGAGTTCCGGGGGATCCTCAGGTGTGAATCGATGATGACGCGGAGCGGAGTCCTGCAGTTCTCCTCGAGGCGGCAGGTGAGGAGAGGATCG
>JBNGED010000278.1:0-1231 GCA_049975605.1 Sediminispirochaetaceae bacterium
CCATGGAAGGAGGCAGTATTGACAGTATTCTGTTCGCTGCGGCTTTCGCGGTCCTGCTGGCGCTCAATCTGCTCTGGCCGCGCTTCTTCTGTCGTACTCTCTGCCCAATGGGGGCCCTCCTGGGGCTCACGAACCTGATCAAAATCTATCCGGTCCGGGTCCAGGCCTCCTGCGTAGGCTGCGGCAGTTGCAATGCGGCCTGTCCGATGGGCGTCCAGCCTGGAAAACGAGGCGACAACCGCGATATCGGCTGTATCGCATGCATGGAGTGCTTCGGCGCCTGTCCGGTAGAATCGGGACTCAGGCTCCAGGCCGGCGGGAAACGGCAGGGCGGAAACCGGCGCGGGAAGAGCGGCGGTAATCGGGATACCGCCGGCAGTGCCCGGCAGGGCAAGACCCGGGTCGAGACGGCCGGCAATCAAAGCGCCGTCGAACCGCTTCGGGCAAAAAAAGCGCCGGTTAAGCTTTGATAAAATTGTTAAGCATGTTAATATTAACGCATGATCGGAAAAGAACGGGCGTACACCTTGATGGAAGAACTGCTGTGGCTGATTGAAGACTACGTTCAACTGGCTGCCGCCCCGAAATCCTACGGCACCGATATGCAGTTTCACAGGCTGGATATCCACCTGATCGAGACCATCGGCGCCTTCGAGGGGATCAACGTGACCGAACTGGCCGCCAAACACGGAATTACCAAGAGCGCCGTATCACAGGCCGTGCGGAAGCTGGAGAAACGCGGACTCGTCCGCCGCTACCAGCGGCCGGACAACCGGAAGGAGATCCTTTTTTCCCTCACGGAGACAGGGAAAACCGCCTTCCAGGCCCACCGCGAGTACCACCGTACCATCGAAGGGCAGGTGATAGAGGAGATGGCGGGCTTCACAATGGAGGAGGCGGCGGCAGTCAGGAAGCTGATCGATCTGCTCACACGGCGGGCGGCCAGGGTGCGCTCCCTGGAAGAGGAGCATCAGCGGCGGTAGGTGCCCATCAGCCTGGCTTCAGCAAGGATCTGCCCCTGCATTGCCTGTTCGAGGGCGGCTTTGGTGCTTCCCGCCTGCAGATCGAGGACCGTATCGAGGGCATACAGCTTGAAAAAGTAGCGGTGGGTCCCTCCCGGCGGACAGGGCCCGCCGTAGCCGATCTTGCGGAAGTCATTGGATCCCTGCAGGGCTCCGTCGGACAGCTTCTTATGCGGGGGAACATGTTCGGGAAGTCCGCTGCTGTCCGG
>JBNGED010000278.1:1241-3995 GCA_049975605.1 Sediminispirochaetaceae bacterium
GAACAGGACCCAGTGAACCCAGGTGCCCACCGGCGCGTCCGGGTCGTCGCAGATGAGGGCGAGGCTCTTTGTTCCGTCCGGGACCGAGTTCCACGACAGGGGCGGCGAGACATTTTCAGCGTCGCAGGTATACTTCGCGGGGATCATCCCGCCTTCATCGAATACATTACTTTTTAATTTCATTACCAACTCTCCTTTGTCTCCATGATCAATCCTTGGTTTAAAGGTATGACACCTGCCGTCGGGTGTCAAATGCAGGGCTTCTGTCGCTGAGAATTGAGTTCAGTAGAAGCCCGGGCGTTCGGATATCGCAAATTCAGCTTTGATTCTTCTCCCGACCTGGCATATAGTGTGAAGTGATAATGAAAGCGGCTGATTTTTTTCAAAATAAGCCATCCCCCGATGAATACCGTGATCTCGCGCCGGATCTCCCCGAAGAGGAGTGCCGGCGGCAGGTCGAACTGCTGCCGGAGCAGTACTTCCGTCTCTATCCGAAGAAGAAGCTGGCCCGGAATGCCGGACTTCTGGCCTCCCTCGGACGGAAAGGTTCGGAGGGCCGACAGGCGCCGTACCGCTATCTGATCGAGACCAGCGGGGAGGGTGAGGTGGAAGTCACGGTCATAACCTTCGATACGAAGGCCCTCTTTTCTCTGGTGACCGGGGCTTTATCAGCAGGGGGAATGGACATCCAGGCCGGGGATATTTTTTCCTATCGGGAATTGAAAGCTCCGCAGCCGCCGAATAGTCCGAAGCTCTCGCCGGCGGCAGCCCGCTACAGGCGCCGCAGGACGGCTGACAGGTCCGGACAGATGCGGAAGGTAGTGGACGTGTTCCGCGGAAGAAGCGTGGATGAACCGGGCGGTACATCGAGTTCGGCGGCCTTCAGACAGGAGCTGGAAAAAACGCTGGAGGAGGTCCTCGGCAGCCTGTTCAGGGATTGGGACTCCGCTGCGGGCAGACGGGTTCAAACGCCCTCCGGCGGCGGATACAACGGCGGATCCCCTGCTACAGGCGTCGAGAAGGCGAAGGAGAGAGTAGCGGAGATGCTTTCGCGCCGCCTGCTTTCCCGCCGCGAGCATTTTGCCGTTCCGCAGATGTTCCCGATTGAACTGGATGTGGGTAGTGTCTCGAATCCTGCGGATGAGGAAGAGGCCACCAGACTGCACATACGCTCCCAGGACACCCCGTTTTTCCTCTACACCATCGGCACGGTCCTCTCGGTGCACGGCATCTCCATCGAGCACGTCGAGATCCACACCACCAACCGCGCCATCGAGGACACCTTCTACGTACGGACTGCCGGAGGCCGGCCGGTGACGGATGAAAAGCTGCTGCGGTCGCTGAAACTTTCGATCCTTTTCACCAAGCAGTTTACCTATTTTTTGTGGAATGCGCCGGACCCTTACCGGGCCCTCCTGAGATTCGAGACACTTCTCGGAGATCTCCGGCGGGTAGCGGACGAGGAAACGGTGAGCTCCCTGATCGCCGATTCGAACGTTCTCAAACGGCTGTCCAGGCTGCTCGGGACCAGCGACTTCATCTGGGAGGACTTCATCCGCCTGCAGTATGAAAATATCATTCCCCTTATCGCCGGCACGCAGGAAGCTCCACAGCAGGGAATCGACCGGGAATCCCTGGAAGGCGAGCTGACCGAACGTCTGAAAGGGGTGGAGGGATTCGACGAGCGTAAGCGGGTCCTGAACGAATTCAAGGACTGGTACACCTACCTGGCCGATCTCGAACACATCCTCGGTCCCGGTACGGACCTTCAGCTTCTGAATGAACGTTTGACCGACATTGCCGAGCTGGTAGTCCGGGAGGCGTTCAGGATCGCCTGGGACCACCTGGCCGAGACCTACGGGGTCCCCCGGACGGTCGCCGATCTTCCGGCAGTATACGCAGTATTCGGGCTGGGGAAATTCGGCGGTCGAGCCCTGGGTTATGCCTCGGACATCGAGCTGATGACGCTCTACCGGGACGCGGGAGAGACCGGAGGGCTGAAACAGGTGAGCAATGCCGAATTTTTTTCAGGCCTCGTGCAGACGGCTTCCCTGATCATAGAGAGCAAACAGGAGGGAATCTACCGGGTGGACCTGCGGCTGCGGCCCTACGGGAGCGGCGGCCCTCTGGCGGTACGGCTGAACCAGTTCGTCTCCTACTACCGTGATGAAGCTTCCAGTTTGGAAAAAATAGCCCTGGCGCGGATGCGGGCGGTCGCCGGGGATCCGGAATTCGGCGCCCAGGTGGAGCGGCTTCGGGATACGATCCTGTACGAGGGCGGGAGCGTGGATGTCGACGAGCTGGTCCGACTGAGAAAAATCCAGGCCGGGAAGTACGACTCAGGGGAAGACCCGAACGTAAAGTACGGCTCCGGCGGGCTGGTGGATCTTGAGTACTGCGTGCAGACCCTCCAGGTGATGGACGGAAGGAATACTCCGGAGTTGCGTACTCCCTATATGAGCGAAGTCCTCGCCCGCCTCATGGAGCTGGGAACCCTGGACCAGGAGACGACGGGCAACCTGGAACAGAACTACCTCTTTCTGCGGCGCCTGCTTAACGCCCTTCGAATGCTGCGGGGCAACGCCCTGGACCTCTACCTTCCCCGGCGCGGGACCTCGGAATACTTCCACCTGGCCCGAAGAATGGGGTACCGGGAGGAGAACGGCGTGTCCGCGGAGGAACAGCTCTGGGTAGACTTCCAGAAGAATACCGCCATGGTCAGGAACTTCGTCGAACACCAGCTCGGGTCACAGG
>JBNGED010000279.1:0-3994 GCA_049975605.1 Sediminispirochaetaceae bacterium
CACTCCCGTCGAGTATTATCGCACCCATTCCGATCAGGCAGCAGTCCTGTACCGCACAGGCGTGCAGAATCACCCCGTGTCCCAAAGTTACATAATTTCCGACCCGGCAGGGAAGATCATCGCCCACATGAATGACGCTCCCGTCCTGTATGCTCGTTCCCTCCCCGATGTAGATCGGGGCGATGTCAGCCCGGATGGAGACGTTGTACCAGAGAGATGCCCCCTCTCCGGCATGGACTTCGCCGATGATGTCGGCGCTCTCCGCCACGAAGGCCGCTTTTTCGATCCGCGGCCGTGCATTTTTATATCTCTGTATCATAGTGGGATTATAGTGCTATTTTTTTTACAGATCAATGTGAACCTGAATGCATATACCGGCGGTCACACGGGACAGGAGCTTGACATGTGGGGACTGTAAGGTGAAAATGGAGAAAATCACACAGGAGAACACAGATGCGGATACTAATAGCGCCGGATTCTTTCAAGGGAAGCAACAGCAGTCTCAGCGTGGCGGAAGCAATAGAGGAAGGTATATACCGGGTTTTTCCCGATGCGGAGGTGGAGAAGATTCCCATCGGTGACGGAGGCGAAGGGACCGTCGAGGCCATGGTGGCCGCCAGCGAGGGAGAGATCGAGACTGTCACCGCTACAGGCCCCCTCGGTCAGAAGGTGGAAGCCCACTACGGATTGCTCGACCCGGGTACGGCTGTAATCGAGATGGCGGCTGCTTCCGGACTGGTGCTCGTTCCTGCCGACAAGAAGGACGTCAAAGCGGCCACGACCTACGGGACCGGCGAGCTGATCCTGCATGCCATGGAACAGGGGGTGGAGGAAATTATTCTCGCCATCGGCGGAAGCGCGACCAACGACGGCGGAACGGGGATGGCCGCCGCTCTCGGTTATCGGTTCCTCGACAAGGACGGAAATGTTCTTCCCCCGGGAGGCGGAGCCCTGGCATCCCTCGCAAAGATCGACTCGGAGAACGTCGATCCCCGGGTCGCCAAGACGACCTTCAGGGTCGCCTGCGATGTGAACAATCCCCTCACCGGCCCCCACGGGGCGAGCGCGGTCTACGGTCCGCAGAAGGGCGCTGCTCCTGACGACGTCAAGGTGCTGGATGCGGCCCTCGGGAACCTGGCTTCCGTTGTGGAATCCCAGATGGGAGTCAAAGCCGATCTCGAACCGGGTGCCGGCGCTGCCGGCGGGCTCGGCTACGGCCTTATGGTCTTCTGCGGCGCTACTCTGGAGACCGGCATCGACCTCGTCCTCGATGCGGTCAACTTCGAGGAGCGCCTGGAGGGAATCGACCTGGTCATTACCGGCGAAGGCAAGCTGGACGGCCAGACGGCGTACGGCAAGGTCCCCGTAGGAGTGTCCCGCCGCGCGAAGAAACAGGGAATTCCCGTCCTGGCGATAGCCGGAGACGTGGACGACGACATAGAGGCGGTGTACGACAATGGGATCGAATCGGTCATGAGTACGGTCAAACGCGCGATGAGCCTTGAAGAGGCCATGCGGGACGGGCGCAAATTCCTCGTCGACGCCTCTGAACGGGCCATGAGGATGATCAGGATCGGAATCAGTCTCTGTTAATTCCGGAAAAAATATGCTGAACAGAAAGGCCGGTTCTTATGAACCGGCCTTTATTTTTCATCGCGGCGAGGGCGCGAGCAGATAACGGGTATTTACATACCGTTCATCGTCTCGAATACCTTATACAGGCCCTGGGTCCCCAGGTTCTCATGGCCGAGGGCCATGGCGCTGGTATAGAACTGGTGTGCCAGAGCGAGTCCGGGCAGCGAGAGGTTCATCCTGCGGGCTTCATCGAGGCCGATCCGCATATCCTTCACGAAATGCTTTATAAAGAATCCGGGATCGAAGTTATTCTTCGCAATCCTGGTGCCGAGATTGTTGATCGACCAGGAGGAGGCGGCGCCCTTGCCGATCACGGCGATCACCTCTTCCATGTCCATCCCCGCCTTGTAAGCGTACAGGAGGGACTCGACTACTCCGATCATGGTGCTGGCGATGAGAATCTGATTGCACATCTTGGTATGCTGTCCTTTCCCGGCGCCTCCCATGTAGGCGATGTTTTCGCCCATGTGTTTGAACAGGGGCAGGATCGTGTCGAAGGCCTTCCTGTCGCCTCCGACCATGATAGCCAGCGTGCCGTTCTGAGCGCCGACGTCGCCGCCGGACACGGGAGCATCTATGACTGCGATGTCCCGCTTGTGCGCCTCGGCGGATATCTTCTCAGCGAGGGACGGTTCGGACGTGGTCATGTCCACCAGAATAGAGCCGGGCGCGGCATGGGAAACCACCCCGTCAGCTCCAAGGAAGACCTGTTCCACATCCTGCGGATATCCGACGATCGAAAATATGTAATCACTCTTCCCGGCGAGCTCCGCCGGAGAGTCGCACCATACCGCGCCTGATTCGATAAGATCAGATGCCTTTGATTTCGTGCGGTTGAATACATTGACTTCATAACCGGCCTGTATCAGGTGCCCGCACATGCTGCTGCCCATGACTCCGGTTCCTATCCATCCAATTCGTGCCATTTTTCCCCCTCGATTGTTATAATTCAGATATTTCATTCAGATAAATATATGGGTCATTATAATATGTTTACGTTTTTATATCAAATCTGGTATAGTTCAATAAGTGAGAAGGAGGAGGAGAGAACATGGCATTCGATCCGGATGATCTCGGCGAAGCTCTGCAGGCCGCTGCGGCTGCCCGCTCCAACGCCTACGCGCCGTACTCGAACTTCAAGGTCGGCGCTGCTTTGAGAACTGCAACGGGGAAGCTCTATACCGGATGTAATGTGGAGAACGCCAGTTACGGCGGCACGATCTGCGCCGAACGGGGGGCGGTCATGGCTGCGAACGCAGCAGGCGAGAGAGACTACCGGTATATCGTAGTAGTGACGGATGTCGAACCGCCGGCGCTTCCCTGCGCGCTCTGCCTTCAGGTTCTGGCTGAATTCTGTTCTCCTGATTTTACCGTGTTCTCCGGAACGCCGGAAAAGATCGTGCAGGAGATTAGCCTGGGAGAGCTGCTGCCGCATCCGTTCACTGAAGTACCATAGAGAGATGATATACGAATATGGAAAAACTGATTGAGGTTCTGCAGAAGGTCTTTCTTTTTTTCTTGTATCCCTCCCCCGAGGAGCGGTCCCGTCATCTCGAACTGAGAAAACTGTACCAGGAGCTCAGGTACCTCAAGTTGACCTATACGGATATGTCGGGGAAACGGATCCAGCCCGGCTTTGCGGACAAGGTTCTCCGGCTCTACAAGCTCGTAAAGGCTATGGATAAGGTCCTGAAGCTTCCGCACCGTAGGGACGAGCTGCTGAAGATGGAGGACTTGAGCGAGTACCTCGTCCTGCAGCAGCTCGATGAAAATATACGCAGCCTGATCGAAGGGTTAACTGCCGACAACCTGTTCGAACGGATAAACAGTTCCATGGACCAGGAGAACACCCTGCGCCAGAGCGAAGAGGAGTGGCGGGAAATTAATCACCGGATAACCGAGCTCCATCACACATCCTTCAATCAGGATCTCTTTCAGCTGGAAATCCTCTATGCTCTGATGGACTACGACTTCGAGCTGCTTCTCGCCAAATTCGATCCGACCTTTCATCATCACGGGAAAGAGGGACATCCGAAGTTCAGGGAGTGTCCGGCCGATTGGGTGGAACAGGAGCTGCTGGACCTCTATTTCGTGATCGGCGGGATCAGGATACAACCGAATGTCCGTTCTCTGGTGAAGCGGGTATACAGTTTCTTTCGTGAGGATAAGGAGGAAGCGCAGGGGACGGCGCCGCCCGAGCTAAATAAAATCCTGGACGGCATCGAGCTGATCTTCGAAAACGATCTTTCGGAAAACACCTTCAGTGCTATGCTCAAACTGATGAACCAGAACCCGGATTACGCCCCGGAACGGATGAAGCCTGAATATGACTATATCGACGATGTGTGGCACAGGCTGC
>JBNGED010000280.1:0-3971 GCA_049975605.1 Sediminispirochaetaceae bacterium
TCAGCTCGAGGAAGCCTCTTACGATGGGCAGAGCCTTTTCGAATCCGATCTTTTCCAGAGAACGGACTGTCCGCAGTATACGATCGGGGCCGCTGTTGCCGGCCCACTGGATCAGGCCTCCCGTCCCGGCCTGCAGGTTCAGCCACCATGCATCGAAAAAGACAAGGTCGCGGTCATGCCCGCTCACCCCATTACCGACTCGCCTCGTTACTGTTTCTGCAACTGTTTCGAAACGTTCCTCTGTATCCATGTGCTGCCTCCGAACATGCGACAATAAGATGCTCCGGCGATGCGAGCCTCACTCTGTAGAGCCGGCCTGAGCTGCGGCCTTACATACATTATAGGCCGCTACACAAAGAAAAACCCCCAGTACCCGAGGAAAGCAATCAGCAGGACCTGGCTCCCGGCAAAGACTGTAAGGTATATCCGGCCGGCCGGTTTTAACACATTCTTTTTCCAGAGGAGGACCACACCTCCCAGAGCAGCTATCAAACCGATGACGGCAAGGTACAGCGGGATTGCATGGACCGGTCCGAGGGGGATGAAAATGATGTTTCCCAGACTGAGAACGAGAACAATCTGGGCTGCGATCAGCGCCAGATACGTCCAGATGCCGATACGGACCAGTGTGAGCGCGCCGTCAGAGCCGCCCGATCTCTGTCTGAATCGGGGAATCAGACTCAGCAGCCCTGTCGGCGGTACGAAGAGCGCGGAAATCAACAGCAGGATTGCGAACCCGAATACGGCAAGGTTGAGAAGCGGATGCTCTATCCACGGCGGACGGCTGAAGAGAAAGACCGGTGCGTCGTTGGAATAGATCGATTCGACCCGGCCCTCAGCATCCCGCAGGAACACCACCCGCATCCGGCCGTTTGCCTGCTGAAAAATATCCTCATCAACGGGCAGATAGACACTGCCGGTCGGATCTATAATCGATTTGAGAAAAAGTCCGTCGCCGGATTCGGTTACGGTCGGGCGAATGAGCGCCATCAAGCTCATGATCTGGGTAGGATCGCTCTCCGCCCGCCTGTCCATCGAATAGAAGCCGGTGTACTCTTCCAGATCGACTTCCAGTTCCTGTGCAGCCGCCAGGGTTTTTCCATCCGGAGCAGGCACGAACTCATCCAGAAGCATCTGCTCGAGATCATACCCAAGCTGCGAACCGGTGCCGGTATTTGTGGAAATGAAGAATGCCCAGTCCCTGTCCGGCAGATAGGCGGAGAGGGAGTGGAAAAAAATGGTGTCTCCGCCATGGCCGAGGATAGGCTCGGTATCCGTCCCGATTTCGATAAAACCGTGGGCCATGCCGTTGGCCCGGGGATCGTGCCGGAATGATGTCATACGTATCTTCCTGACTGTCCTGGGCTGAAGAATGGTGCCGGGCTCTCCAGCTCCCTCACGCAGATAGGCGCGGTAAAAACGGAGCATATCGGAAGCGGTGGATGACAATGCGCCCGCCGGTGCGCCGTTGGCAAATTCGAAGGGCTCTTCGATAAATCTTCCGTCCGAGTACGAGTATCCCTTCGATATGGTGCTGCCGGCGGCAAGGGGCGGCGGCTGTATCATCGAGGAATGTTTCATATTCAGGGGTTCGAAGATATTTTTCTCCACATACTGATCGTAGGACGTACCCGTGATGCGCTGCACAATGTATCCCGCCAGCATGGTGCCGTAGTTGGAGTAACAGCTCGCTTCTCCCGGGGGGGCAACCCTCCGGGGAATGTTATCCCGTACCGACTGCTCGAGAGTCTCATAGTATTTCGCATCCGTGGTCAGGAGCCCGATGAGCCGGTCCTCGAATCCGGGAGTGTGGTTCATGAGGTCAATGATGCGGACAGGTTCGCTGTAGTTCTTCGGCAGATCGAAGCCGATATATTTTTCCACCGGATCGGAAAGTTCGAGCAGTCCCGGTTCTTCCAGCTGCATGATAGCCGTCCAGGTGAACAGCTTGGAGATGGAACCGCAGCGGAACAAGGTAGTCTCAGGGTCCGCGGGGATACCGGCGGCAATATCCGCCTTCCCGTATCCCTTCTGGAACAGGGTCCTCGAGCTGTCGGTGACTCCGACCACCGCTCCGGCTACGTGATATTTTCCCATGAGCTCCGGCACAGCCTCATCGAACAGGTCCTGGAGTTCCGTCTCCGTAGGAGCGCTCCAGATAAATCCTGTTGTGAGGCACAAGAAAAGCGCCGTCAGACTTGTCCTTTTACCCATTCGCATCAGTACCCTCCAATCCAGAAAGTATTTCCGGCTTCAGATACATTCCCGGCTTCACTCCAGCAAATCGAAGGCTCTGAGGGTCTTGTCGAGCTGTTCGTCAGTAAGTCCTACCGGGAACTTCCCGCTCTGGTATACAGTCCAGAAGATCTCGGCGGCTTTTACTATTACTTCCAACAAGTCAAAGGCCTGCGACAGATTGCAGCCGACGGCCATGACGCCGTGCTTATCCCAGAAAAGGACCCGGTGTTTCTTCAACTTCTCTTCGCTCGCAAGTCCGAGTTCGATTGAACCGGGAACGAAGTAATCCAATGTGGCGATCCCGTCGTGGAGAAATACCTTGGTCTCGTGCTGCATCCGCAGCAGCACGTCATTCAGCTTCTTCTCGTCTCTCAGTTCCGTCACGTGTGTAAGGGCAATACAGGGTACCGGATGGGTATGAACGATTGAATTCAGTTCGCTGCGGCTTTCAACAAATGTTCGGTGAATGGCCAGGTGGGAAGGGAGTTCGCTGGTAGGTCTGTCATTCCCCCACAGAGTTTCATAATGAGTGCCTTTTTCAAGGACCCGGATGAGCCCGATATTCGGCTCGAGTTTGAGTGCTGTGTCCCTCATCCTGCATCCCGCACCGGTAATAATAAAAAATTTACCTGCCAGTGAGGGAAACGCCATCGGAAGCTCGATAGGATCTGAAGCAGACAGGGATTGTATCTCCTGCGGTACTTCTTTGAGACGGATCGAGATGTTGCCGCCGTTCGCTTCCGACCAGTTCTTGAGAGCCAGCCAGTAGGCAATGTGTTGGAGTTCCTCTGTCTCGGGAATGAGCTTCTTGATCTGTTCGTCCTTCATGTCTTCCTTCTGTGTAGTGGTGTTCGATGCCTTTTCTTTATATCATCACTGGAGGAATGTATCTATCCTCTCGGGCGATCCGTTCGGCTCATAAGCTGTTAGCTTCTGTACTATATGTGAGGCGCCGTTTTTCATTGAATTTATCATATCTTCATTGCCGTATACTCCATAATCCCAGGGATCTGTACCCTTGAACATGACGTAATGATAACTGCCGTCTCTTTCAAACCCGAGCAGTGGATTCATCGGGTCATAATCATGGATAATCTCAGGATTGGTCGAATTCAACAGGACCCAGCGATCATCGATAAAGGCTTCAACGAAAATGTGTCCGGCAAATCCATTGTTTTCTTCTTTGATGAAATTCTTTGCCCAGCTGACTAAAGCTGTGTCGCAAAAAATCGCCGGTATTCCGTAGCTCCTGAGAACGGTGGACAGCACGAGACCCCAGTCATGACATCCGCTGAGCGTCTTGTCTTCAAATATCTCTTCAGTCGTTCTTTTTGCGATCAATTCGCCACCGGCGGCGTAATGAGAGAAATTATCGGGATCTCCCATATAGCGGTATATGTGAAGGACAAGCTCCATATCGGTGAGCGCGGCATTATCTGAGAGAATATATTCATCTAACGCTTTTTTAGTCTCTTCTGATAAATAAGATATTTCTCCCGGATGAAGATATTTTTCGGGCGCATTGTAGTCGATTTTTCCAGGCCATTCAAAAATTGTCTTCTCCCACTTTTTCTCCGCAGCCTGCTGTGCCTGCTCCGCCTGATCCGCCTGCTCCGTCTGCCGTGATGTTGTGCAGCTGAATACGAGAACCGTACACAATAATAATAGAACTAATTTTGCTTTCATACAGATTGTCCCTTTCGAATTATTTGTTCTCATTATCTTTTAAACAC
>JBNGED010000281.1:0-229 GCA_049975605.1 Sediminispirochaetaceae bacterium
ATTGATACTTTGGAACTCTGCAGCTGACCGTAGTTCCCTTTTTTTGATGCGACATGATGGAGAGCCTCCCGTTGATAATATTCGAACGGTATTCCATAATCCGCAAACCCAGTCCGGCACTGCTTTCCACTTCGGAAAACCCCAGTCCATTGTCGTTTATCCTAAGAATATATTCCGAATCGTCCTCTTCAAGCTCGATCTTCACATGGTCGGCGTTACTGTGCCGGCT
>JBNGED010000281.1:239-3971 GCA_049975605.1 Sediminispirochaetaceae bacterium
GTGAGGGCCTCCTGCGCGATGTGATACAACTGTGTGGCCATAACCTCATCGGCAATCTCCTCTCTTACCCTGGTTACACAGTCTACATTGATCGAATAGAGCGATTCCGAGTGCAGCGCAAGCTCCTTCAAGGCCACGGACAATCCCTGACTTTGCAGGGTTACGGTAAGCAGGTTCTTGGCCAGACTTCTTGTCTGTTTGATTGATTCGGCGATCATCTTCTCGATCCGGCATGCAGTACCGACCTCTTCATCCAGCTTTTTTTCACGGAGCATGTTCTCCAGAATCTTGAGCTGCAGGGATATCCCCGTCAGGTTCTGTCCCAGGCTGTCATGCAGATCTTTTCCAATACGCCTGCGCTCACGTTCAGAAGTCGCCAGTATCTCCAGTTCCAGTCTCTTTTTTGAAGTGATATCCCGTGCAATCAGTGAAACGCCTGTAACCGTGTTTAACGGACCAAGTATGGGATTCACCTTGACGGATACATTCACTATTTTACCGTCCCTGCGCTGTCTGACGGTCTCATAGTGGTCGACTTCTTCCTTTTTACAGATATGATCAAATACATCCGGCAGTTCATTCGGATAAAACGGCGGAGTGAGAATGGATATGTTTCTTCCGAGTACTTCTTCCTCCTTGTAACCGAAAATCTGTTGCGCTCCGCTGTTCCAGCTTATGATTGTTCCTTCTAAATCGGCACCGATAACCGCGTCGCTTATACTTCTTAAGGTTATCGAGAGAAGCTCTTCGTTCTTCCGGGCTTTCAATTCCATCTTGTGACGGTATAATGCCATCTCTATCATCGAGTGGAGATCGTTCCTGTGCGAACTCTTGGTGATATATCCGTACGGCTCGGTCCTCTTTGCCCTCGAAAGAGTAACTTCATCTGAAAATGTCGATAGGAATATAAACGGAATGTTGTACCTGGAATTTATTTCTACAGCCGTCTCTATACCGTCGATGTGACCTTTGAGCTTGATATCCAGGAGAATGAGGTCGGGACGATTGTTGCTGAGGAATTCAAGTGCCTCTTCACCCGTGGCCAACGGCGGCAGCACCTCGTATTCCATTTTCTCGAGCGTTCGGCTGATGTCAAGGGCGACGATCTGTTCGTCTTCCACGATCAGTATTGACGGCCTGCTGCTCTCGGACTTTTTCAATCTGTCATCCTCCGGATTTTGCCGTTATATCTTTATAAAAAATTCGTTGTCTCCGCGTATGTCCCCAGCTGTACTCCGGTTTCAAGGAATCCGGCCTTACGTTTCTTTATCCTCACCTGGGCAAGCAGGACCTTCTCATCCTCCATGTACTTCCACTGCTGAAGCGAGAACGGGTCGTTCACACTCATTCCCGTGTCATCAGCTATGCTGCCCTGATAGACTTTCTTGACTATGTACCTTGTTCCGAGGAGATTGTCCTGGATCTTCTCCACCTGCATTCCGAACGCGGGGGCAAAAAGATTTTCCGGTCTGTCGTACTGGATAGCCATTTCCAGGGGAACCTTCGGCCTCTCATCGAGCATTGCCGGCGCTTCATGGAGCGTACCGCCGCTGTTATTCCAACTCACCTTTATCAGGGTCCCGGGCGAATAATCCAGAATAGCGTTATGCGCTTCGACTATATCTTTAATTTCCCTGCCGGCAACTTTGGTCAGGATATCTCCAGCCTCCATACCTATCCTGTCGGCGCTGCTTCCGGGCAACACGTATGTCACCTCGAGTTCTTCACCGACCTTCTGCAGGGAAACGCCCAGGAATGGATGATTCACCTTCCCTTCATCGTATAGTTCCGGGAGAATGTGAATCAGCCATTTCACGGGTATAGCGAAATTGATACCTTCAAACTGCTCTATCCCCGCAAATACGACACCAATCAAGTTGCCGTCCTCATTCAACAGCGGCCCTCCGCTGTTTCCCTGATTGATGGGCACATCGACCTGCATGACGTTCCCCATCTGCAGGAAACGCCTGTCAGTTGCCGAAACAATTCCGGAAGTTATCGTGTTCTCGAGTCCCGCAGGGGAACCGATTGCATATATCCTTTCTCCAGGGGTTTGATTCTCGTCGGCAGTGAAGGAGAATACTATATCAGTCTCCATTTCCACCTTCAGCAGGGCAATATCGAACACCGTATCCCATCCGACCACCCTGGCAGGTATTTTTATCTCAGGATCTTCGCTGGGGCGGATATAGAGCCGTGAATACCCTTCGTACTCCGGATCTACCTGGCTCTGAATGACATGATAGTTCGTAATAATGTATCCCCTCCGGTCGATGTAGAATCCGCTTCCGATGACCCGATCGGGGAGTCCAACGCCCTCCTGAATCCGCATTCCTCTGTTAACCCATATTGTTACGGTTCCCTTTATAAGTTCCGCCTGTGAATACCTGTAGGCATCATCCCCGGGAAGCTCCGTCTCGATCGATACATTCCTTGCATCTAGGCTTGTAACAATTCTGCGGACAACCGGATATTTTCTTTCCTGTATAGCTATCTCGAGGATCTTCAGAAGATCGTCATCCGTGAGGACATCGAGATTATCCAGCTGCCTGACATATGCCAGGGCCCTGATCGGTTCCTCCCTGTCTACGAAATCGAGTATCCTGTCCCTCATAAGGCTCTCGAGGCTTATTGTTTCGAACTGTTCTTCCCACCCCGCCTGAACTGCGGAAATGTACAGGCGAATGGCATCTGAATACATGGCTTCTACAATGTGAGATTGAAGCTCCTGTTGCAGTTCTTCCCGTATTCTCAGCTCGAGGTCCTCTATCTCATCTCCGCTCAATCCGTCTTTATTGACTTTACGGAGCCTGTAGTAATCCTCTACCGCCCGGACGGGGTCCCCTTCATCGAGCTGAGAATTTATTCTCTGTATGCTTACCTCGGTCAGTTGCGGCGGTTCATACTGTGAAGGCACATTCACGCATCCTGAAAAAAAAAGCATCAGCGCTGCGATCGTTGCTGCGTAATATGCCGACCTAGTGAGTATCGTATTCCTGCTTATCAATCCCGGATCTCCTGCTTTTGATAGTCTACCGCTCCGTCTTCATCCGTGTCCCACTTTTTTACCAGCATACCGTTGTATTCTTCTATGTATTCCGGGATGCTGTTTTTGTTCCCATCATAGGTGATTCTCACCAGCTGTCCGGATTTGTAGTATTCGCGTATTTCGAAGTAACCGTCTCCGTCAATATCCCTTCTTCTCTCTTCAACCGCAGCGCCCACCAGTTCTCCCTGCATCCGGACTGTATCGTTCTGGAGCACCTCGACCCTACCCTTTCCGCGATCAAATTGAGAAATGATTGTATCTGCTTCAACTGTTCTGATCTCAGCTGCGTTGGTGAGCAGTTTGTGCAGTTGCGGGAGGCTTTCGACATTCGGCAGAGGCACCGCTTCCGGGAAGCTGTACCGTCTCCATCCCGGCAGAGGATAACTGACTGCGTATGGAACAAGATCAATCCGGAGCGCCGCGCTGCCGCCTCCCGGCATCGTGACGCTGGCCAGCTCGGGATACCCCCGGTAGGTCCCTTCGATGAAACTGCCGTCCTTTCGGCGGATTCTGAAGGCGACCGGGACCCCCCTGTCGAATTCGAGCTTTATCTCAGCTTCAGGATCGCCGTTCGTGTTTGATCGTACTTCCCGTACCATACCATCAAGATATATCTCTTCGATTTCGAAAAATCCATCTCCGTCAGGATCTCTCTGAACGGTTCCGCTGTAGGTGTCAAAGGC
>JBNGED010000282.1:0-522 GCA_049975605.1 Sediminispirochaetaceae bacterium
CTCCTTTGATGCAAGCGACGATGTCGATCCTCTGCAGAAAAAATTCGTTGAAGCACAGGAAAATGCTTCTTTTGTTATGAATCATCTTGCAGCGAAGTTCCCCGCGTCAGTAGTCCAGGAATTCGGTGCAGCTCTTGATCAGATGGCCCTCGGCAAATCAACTCCCGAAGAGTTCGTACAGATGCTCGAGGCCGCCAACGAGTAGTATCACGGCCATGACGGACGTGAAACATATGTAAAAAGATGTACACAAAATGGTAAGACGGGGAACCTTCGGGTTCCTCGTCTGCACATAGGGGAGATACGGAGTATGGCAGCAAGAAACAGGAATTGGAAGTGGATGATCATCTTTCTGCTTCCCATAGCAGCGATGTATATCGCTTTCTTTATCTATCCGTTCATTTTTGTCTTTATTTCCAGTCTGATGAAATGGAACGGGATCAGCCCGATGGAGTTCGTGGGCTTCGGTAACTATGTAAAGATGTTCAAGGCGACCACCTTTCAGATATCCGTCCGGAACAA
>JBNGED010000282.1:532-3948 GCA_049975605.1 Sediminispirochaetaceae bacterium
CGTCGCCTTCTTACTGGCGAGGAGACCGCGGTTCTGGAAGGGCCTGCGGACCGTATACTTCGTACCGAAGGTGATCTCCGGTGTCGCAATTGCCATGCTCTGGAGGGCTGTATACAACGCCGAATACGGAGCTTTGAATGCGGTGCTCAGTCTCATCACCGGTCAGGAATGGTCCCTGAACTGGCTGGGAGAGTTCCATACCGCACTGGCGGCAATAATCGCCCAGGAGGTGATGTACATCGGTTATTTCATGATCATCATTCTTGCCGGAGTCATGTCGATCCCGACCTCCTACTACGAGGCGGCGGAGATAGATGGTGCTTCTGTGTGGCAGCAGGAGACCCTGATTACACTGCCCGTAGTGTGGGGAATCGTGGTCACGGCCATGACGCTGGCAATGGCTTACGGTCTCCGTCATTTTGAAGCTACATTCCTGATGACCGGCGGCGGTCCGGGCCACAGCACGTCGACCCTGGCATTGATGATGTACGATAAAATCGGTGCGCGGAAGCTGGGTGAAGCGAGTACCCTGGGGACCATCCTGGTGGTAGTCGGCTTCCTGGTTATCGTAACACTCAACAATACCCTCGGACGGAAGAGTCTGACAGGCGAGGATCAATGATCCGATTCAGCAGGAGAAGCAGATGAATATTCTGAAAACAGTTGCAGGGAAAACAGTCAAGTGGGTCTTTCTTCTTTTCTTTTTTGCCGTTGCGGTGCTGCCCCTCGTGTGGCTCTTCCTCACATCCTTCAAGACCGAGGCGGAGTTCATATCCTATCCCCTGAGTATGCCCGCTGCGTGGCAGTTCCAGAACTACATCGACGCGGTGAGCGTAGCCAAAATGCACATTCTGTTCATGAATTCCGTCGTGATTGCCAGCTTCGCCACGTTACTGAACCTCCTGATCACCTCCATGGCCGCCTTCGTCATCTCCCGGGAGATCTTCTTTCTGCGGAACAGCATCTCCAATGTAATCGTGGCCGGGGTCCTGATGCCGATTGTAGCATTCATGGTACCGTATTTGACCCTGATCCGTACCCTGGGGCTCTACGATACACGGATGGCACTGGTGCTCACTTATGCGGCCATCAATATTCCTATTTCGTTCTTTCTCATAAAGTCTTTCATGATAAGTATTCCCAAGGACCTGGAGGATGCCGCGATTATTGACGGCTGCAATTTTTCTCAGCGATACTCAAAGGTGGTGCTTCCTCTGTCGCGGTCCGGTCTGGTGACCGCCGGTACGCTTACTTTCATCTGGTCGTGGAACGAATTCATCTACGCCCTGCTGCTCACCAGCTCGAGCAAGGTAAGGACCATACAGCTGGGGATCAGTTTTTTCACCACCCAGTTCAGGAGCAACTACCCGGCTATGTACGCGGCCATCGTGCTGGCTATGATCCCGAGCGTACTGGTGTACGTCTTCTTCCATGACAAAATCATCAGCGGATTGACGGCAGGAGCGGTGAAAGGATAAAAGGGAGCAGTTGCCGGGGAAGACACCTGAATAAAACTCAATCAAAGCAGAACACCTATGATAGAACTTCAGTTTAACAACAGAGAGATAAAACTCTATTTCAAGGGCCGGATGATCATCGATCACAGCCCCGAACAGCCCTTTCTCGAACTCGGGCATGGGAATCCTGATTTCAGGGAAAAACACGCCAACTTCACTATCCGTGACGACGTGTATTCCCGTGTCTGCTGTCCCGAGCTCAACGTTATCAAAGCGCAGCCTGCGGAAGTCCTCCTGGAGGGTCCGGAAGGAACGCGTATCCGGTTCACCGAAGAGGAAGGGATGCTGGTGATCCGGGTGTATCCGGTCGCTTCGGGAGATATGTCTCCTGCTGACCGCGAGTCCACCGGTCCTGTTTCAACTCCGCGGACGATTGTGAAAAAGCCCCGTATACGCAAGAACGGCAGGCCATCACTGACAACGGCAAACCGGCTCTGGCTCCGCCTGTCGGCGGAATCCTGGGAGCATGTGTACGGATGCGGGGAGCAGTTTTCCCGGACCGACATGCGGGGCCGCAAACTTCCCCTCTGGGTCGAAGAACAGGGCATTGGAAGGGGGAGGGGCTTCATTACTCCCCTCGCCAACGCCCATTCAGGCGCCGGCGGACACTGGTACTCCACCTATTTTCCCCAGACGAGCTTCGTCAGCAGCGCCGGATGGTACTGCGCCGCCGATGCCTCCGCCTACGCCGAGTTCGACTTCAGTCCGCGGGATTCATTCCTTCTGCACTTCTGGGAATTCCCCGAGATCAGAATCGGGGTGGAAGACGATTTCCGCACTGCCGTTGCGGTACACAACCGCCTGCAGGGACTGCAGCCGCCCCTTCCCGAGTGGGTCTACGACGGTATGTGGCTCGGCGTACAGGGCGGTTCCGCGGAGATCGAGCGCAAGCTTGCCGGTGCCCGGGACGCCGGCATCAAGGTGAGCGCCCTCTGGGCGCAGGACTGGGAGGGGAAGCGGATCACCTCCTTCGGCAAGCAGCTCATGTGGAACTGGAAGCACTCCCGTGATGAATACCCGGACCTTCCCCGTCAGATAGAGCGGCTGAAGGCCGAAGGAGTACGGTTCCTCGGCTACATCAATCCCTTCCTGGCCATCGAAGGGGACCTCTACCGTGAAGCCCATGAGAAAGGGTTCCTGGTCAAAGATACCCGGGGGAACGACTACATGATCGAAGTCACTACTTTTCCCGCCGCTTTGATCGACCTGACCAATCCGCGGGCCTTCGAGTGGATAAAGGGAATCATAAGGGAACACATGATCGGCATCGGACTTGCCGGCTGGATGTGCGACTATGGAGAGTACCTGCCGACTGATGCGGTCCTGCACTCCGGAGAGAGCGCCGAGAGGTATCACAACCGCTATTCGGTGGAGTGGGCCCGGGCCAACCGGGAAGCCGTCGAAGAGGCGGGGGCCCTCGGCGAAGTGGTCTTCTTCAACCGTTCGGGCTACAACGGGGTGTCCCGGTACGCGCTTGCATACTGGGGAGGCGATCAGCTCGTGGACTGGTCCCTGGGTGATGGTCTGGCCACGGCAATAACCGCGGGAATCACGATCGGTTTCAACGGGGTAGGATTTTTCCACAGCGATCTGGGAGGATTCACTTCCGTGGCCTGGATAAAGCGGACCAAGGAGCTGTTCATGCGATGGGCCGAGTACGCCCCCTTCAACCAGATCATGCGGTCCCATGAAGGCAACCGGCCCGACAACTGCTGGCAATTCAACACCGACCGGGAGACCCTGCAGCATCTGGCCAGAATGACCCGGATATATGCCGCTCTCAAGCCCTATCATCTCCATCTGGCTGGTATATATCAGGAGACGGCCATTCCGCCGATCAGGCATCCCGCCCTCGGATATCCTGATGACAGGACCCTCTACACCATGAAGTACGAGTAT
>JBNGED010000283.1:0-3940 GCA_049975605.1 Sediminispirochaetaceae bacterium
GCACATTACTGCTATATCCTCCTGGTGGTGGCGGAGCAGCGGAGAGATGCCGCGTTCCGTACCGCTATACATGTAGTATTTCCGGTATAATCGCGGGTCAATCTCTCACGGAGATGCGGACCCGCGGTTTTTTTTTGAGGCAAGACAGAGCCCGGGTTCCAGACCCGGGCTTTTTTTATGGATGGAGGGAAAGCGCAGATCGGGAGAGAAGGCGGATTGGGGAAAATCGTGGGCCCGGCAGGGGCGCACAGTAAATAGAAAAGGAGCACCATTATGGAAGACAATGGAAGAATTTTTCAGTTGTGTACGGGGGACATACCCAGACAGTGGATCAATATCATTCCGGACCTGCCGGAACCCTTGAACCCCCTGATCAATCCCGCGGACGGCACCCCTGTCCCGCTGGAAGCGATGCAGGCGATCTTTCCTCCCGCTCTCCTGGAACAGGAGGTCTCTATGGAGAAGGTGGTGAGAATTCCCGAGGAGATACTCGAGGCCTACTCTCTTTACCGGCCGACTCCGCTGATCCGGGCCCGCTTTCTGGAAAAAGCCCTCGGAACACCGGCAAAGATTTTCTACAAAAACGAAGGGGCCAGTCCGACCGGCAGTCACAAGACCAACACCGCCATCGCCCAGGCCTACTACAATAACAAGGCGGGGATCAAACGTCTGACCACGGAGACCGGCGCCGGCCAGTGGGGCAGCGCCCTCTCCTTCGCCGGCGGCATGTTCGACATGGACGTGAGAGTCTTCATGGTCCGCACGAGCTACGAACAGAAGCCCTACCGGCGGGTGATGATGGAGACCTACGGCGGCAACGTCGTCGCCAGCCCTTCCGATCAGACCGAGATAGGCAGGCGTTTTCTCGAAAACGATTCGAACTACATCGGCTCCCTCGGAATGGCCATCAGCGAGGCGGTTGAGCTGGCCATGAAGGAACCGGGGACCAACTACTCCCTCGGATCGGTCCTCAACCACGTGCTGCTGCACCAGACGGTGATCGGGCAGGAGGCGAAGCTGGTCCTCGACCGGCTGGGACTGAAGCCGGATGTTATCATCGGCTGCCACGGCGGGGGCAGCAACTTCGGCGGCATCGCCATCCCCTTTCTCAAGGAGAAGCTGGACGGCCGCGAAGTGGACGTGATCGCTTCGGAACCCCTGGCATGTCCCTCCCTCAGCATGGGGATCTTCGCCTACGACTACGGCGATTCGGGCAAATACATCCCGCTGACCAAGATGTATACCCTGGGTCACGACTTCGTGCCTCCCGACGTCCATGCCGGCGGGCTGCGCTACCACGGGGCATCCCCCATCGTCTCGATTCTCAACCACGCAGGGGTTGTCCGGGCCGAAGCCCTCAAGCAGCTGGAAACCTTCCAGGCGGCGGTCCTCTTCGCCAGGACCGAAGGGATCGTACCGGCCCCCGAATCGGCCCATGCCATCGCATCGGTGATACGGGCCGCCAGGAAGTGTACGGAAACCGGTGAAGATAAGGTCATCCTCTTCAATCTGTCCGGCCACGGCCACTTCGACATGAGTTCCTACCAGACCTATCTCGCCGGCGGTCTCGAGGATTACGAGTACCCCGAGGAAGCGGTGAGACGGGCGGAAGAACGCTTACCGAAAGTAAAAGCTATGGTAAATAGCTGAAAAATATGCTGATAAATCGGCTGAAAAAATAAGGAGAAGAATAATGGATAAGAACATGAATGAAAAACAGCAGAAAAATGCGAACAAAGCGTCCGGTACATCGGATCAGCAGGAACGCTACCAATTCGCCGGCACTATCAACTGCGGGCGCCGGTCATACCGGCTTCCTCAGGACGGCGAACAGAAGAAGCATCACACCGGCAGTCTCAGCTGAACTGAAGCTGTTCGATACCCGCGGTGGGATGTTCCTCCTGTGTGCCCTCCGCGGGGTTTTTCACCGGTTCCGCACGCTGATGCTGTCGCCGCTGGTATAGCGCGGCCGCCCGGTGCGGTGCCCCCTCATGGCCGGGCCTTCTCACCGGTCCCGCACGCTGATGCTGCCGCCGGTTGAGATCTCCGGATCGTCCAGGGTCCCGGCGATCTTCCGGCCCGTCTCCAGGCTGTCCGCCAGGTATCCCATCTCCTGGTAACGCACGAATTTCGATTTTTCCCTGAATTGCCCCTCCTCTACAGCCCTGATCTGGGCCTGCATGAAGGTGTCCACGATCCCCGGATCGATGGTGTACACGATGACGGGATTCCCGGCTGTCTGCTGTTCCACTCCGAGGACCCTGGTGAACATCTCCAGCCCGGCCTTACCCGTGCAGTAGCAGCTCCATCCGAAGTAGGGGTGCTTCGCGGCCCCCGAGGAGATATGGGCGACTACCCTCCGGCCGGAAAATCCCTCGGTACGCTTGATGAACCCGGCGGTCAGCCGCATGGGCGCCAGCAGGTTCACCCGCAGGTGGTGCTCGGTCTCTTCCAGTCCGTTGGTCTCCGCCGGTCCTACCGGCGTCAGTACCCCCGCATTGTTCACCAGATAGATACCCTCGGCGGTGGACAGGTCGATCTTCGAAAAAATGTCCTCCATCACTTTATCCAGGGAACCGGTGTCCGACAGATCGCATTGAATATATTCAAGCCGGCATTCCGCCTCCCTTGAAGCCTCTTCGAGCCCGGCGTTGCCGTGCCTGGCAATGGAAAACACCACCGCGGTATCACTGAGGAGGGCCCGTGCAATGCCCTCGCCGATACCTCTGGATGTACCCGTTACAATGTAGTATCGCACTTCATCCTCCTTGCTTCGCGAATCTCTTTCAGCCGCCTTCCGCCCGCCGGCTTCTCTCCGCCGGCTTCTCCCCGCCGGCTTCCCCCCGGAATCTGCGGGCCCGCCGATCTCCGCCGGTCCCACTCCAGTCGCCGGCAATCCCCGGCGATAGCTGAAGACAACGATTTATGCTACTATTTTTACACAAGATGGAAAAGAGACCCCGACCGGCAGAACTCCTCTCGACCCTCCTGCGGCAGAACAGGTACGACAGACAGGAGCTCGACCATCTCTTCCGCCTCCTCTCCAAGCGCAGCCATCCCGATGCCACCGGAGGGAGCGGGGAGGATTTCATCGAGCTGCGGAGGGTCTACGAACGGGCCTGCGCCCGTCTGGGTGCAGCTCCGTTGAACGGCGCCTCACCGGTTGAGGTGCAGTCCCGTACAGCCGAGGAAGAGGTGTTTTCATCCCGCGGTCAGGGACCCTCCGAGATCCGGACCTCATCTTCCAGCTGGTCCTCCCCGCCGGGGCTCAGCCGCGGGACCGGGACGAAGGGTGGTTTCGACCCTTCCCGGATCGTCCGGGAGGCCGGATTCGACGAATCCCTCTCTTCGAGGGGCTGTCTCTTCCTCAGTTTGCGGGCTTTTTTCAACCTCGGAATGTACAACCACCGCATCCGTTCGCTCCGGGGGCTTCAGCGAAGGAATGCCGAGATCCTGTACACCATCCTCTACTGGGGGAAAATTTACAGCCCCCGGTTCGTCCCTGTTTTCACCGCCTACAGCAGCCGCACCTTCCAGTCCCTGAGCACCACCTGGGAGATCAAGAATTTCAACTATGCCAAGCGGCTCTTTCTGGACGGGGTCACCGGGTTTTTCAACTACCAGGTATCCGGCCGGACCGGGACGGCGGAGGTGGCCCGGGACAAGTTCACCTGGTGTTCCTACACCCTCCGCAAGGTCATCAAGGACTCCCATCCCATGGCGCCCATGGCGGAATGGTTCCTGGAAGAGCTCGACTCCCCTCCGGAACTGAGGAATTGATGAACTGAGGAATTGAGCCGCCGCACCCCTCCTCTCCCCTTGCGGGAACCTGAGTATTCAACTACCCTGTTTCTATGCAACTGCACATCCGGGACCTCGGCCTGATCGGATACCAGGAAGCTCTGGCCCTCCAGTACGCCCTGGTGGAACAGCGCCAAAG